>JBCBYZ010000036.1:0-24614 GCA_039815595.1 Pseudomonadota bacterium
CGCGCTGATTTCATCATCGAGCAGATTGCAGAGCCAAGCGATGTTGAGACCGCCTTGGCCATCCGCCACACCGTGTTTGTGGAAGAGCAGGGTGTGCCGCTCGATATGGAAATCGACGAACATGACCATGCCGATGCCATCCATTTCTTAGGTCGCTTAAATGGCAAGCCAGTGGCGACTGCGCGGCTTTGCCTGATGGACGGCGTGGCCAAAATCCAGCGCGTTGCGATGCTGATAGAGGCCCGTGGCGGCGGCCATGGCGCCGCGCTGGTTGCGCATTTGGTGAACTACGCACAGTCCAAAAGCCTCGCCCCGGTCATCGCGCTGGACAGCCAAACGCACGCGACGGGCTTTTACGAACGTTTGGGGTTTGTCACGACTGGCGAGCCCTTCGATGATGCCGGTATCCCGCACATCCGCATGGAGATGACGGTTTAACGGATAACGGTTGAACGAATAACATTTGGACGGACAACAATATCAACAGTGTACCGCTGGCTCAGCCCAACTGCCGCAAAGCTTCCCCAACACCCATGGCGACACTGACGGCCAGATTGAGGGATCGTCCGCTGGCGGCCATGCGTATGAGAACGCGGTGATCCGCCGCCTCATGCACCAGGTCGGGCAAGCCAGCGCTTTCGCGGCCGAACATCAATAAGTCCCCGAACTGATACTGAAACTCGGTATAACTGTCCTCCGCGAAAGTGGAGAAGACAACGACGCGCCCACCCGCCTGCCTGTGCCAAGCTTGAAATGCGACCCAGTCCACGTGCTGCACAAGGCTTGCCCGTTCCAGATAGTCCATTCCAGCCCGCTGCAGGCTGGCATCATCCAGCCGAAATCCGGCGGGTCCGATCACATGAACCGTCAGATCAAAACAGGCAGCCAGCCGCAGAATGGTCCCGGTGTTGCCCGGTATGTCAGGCTGGAACAGCACAACAGATATGGGGGCTTTTGCGGTGTTTTGGTCTGTCATAATGCGGTGGCCGAGGTGAGGATGAACACATAAAGTGCGCTTATCGCTGCCTGTGACACATCTGGCACAAGACTGTCATCGCTATCGCGCCAAACTTTGATAATACTGTCCCTACGCACCACAAGGTGCTCTTTCCCACTGCAAGCGTAAGGCCGCAATGATGTTTGACAAAGTGCTCTCATGGTTCGAGCAGCGGGTGGACCCTTTTCCACCACAAGAACCAGAGCAGCCCCCAACGGGGCTGGTGGCGTTTTGTTGGCATTACTCCAAGGATATTTGGCCCTACCTGGCCATGGTAACGGTGCTGGGCATCGCCATTGCGGTGCTGGAAATCACGATTTTCGGCTTTGTCGGCAATATCGTTGAGTGGTTGTCCAACGCGGACCGCGAGACTTTCCTGGAGCAGGAGAGCGGTCGGCTTTGGTTTATGGCGTTTATTGTGATGATCGTGGTTCCGGTCATCGCGGGCATCTGGGCCGTCTTGTTGCACCAAACCGTGTTTGGCAATTTCCCAATGATCATTCGCTGGCAGGCCCACCGCTACATGCTGGGCCAGTCCATGGGCTTTTATCAGGACGAGTATGCGGGTCGTGTGGCCACCAAGGTTATGCAGGCCGCGTTGGGTGTGCGCGAAACCGTCGTCAAACTGCTGGATGTGTTCGTTTACATCGGGGTCTATTTTTTGGGCGCGCTGGTCCTTGTCGGTTCGTTCGACATGTTTTTGGTTTTGCCGTTCTTGGTGTGGGTCAGCCTTTACGGCGTTGCCATGTGGTATTTCCTGCCGCGCATGGCTGCAATCTCGAAAAAACAGGCAGACGCCCGCTCTTTGATGACGGGGCGTGTGGTGGACAGCTACACCAATATCGCAACCGTCAAACTCTTCGCCCATGCCGGGCGCGAAATCGACTATGCCCGCGATTCGATGGATGGATTTTTGAAGACGGTGCATCCGCAGATGCGCTTGTCCACCGGCATGCACATCACGCTTGATCTTTTGAACCACGGCCTTTTGGTGGCGGTGGGGGTCGTGGCGATCCTGCAATGGTTAAACGGCTCCGCGACCGTGGCCGCTGTGGCCGTCGCGGCTGCGTTGGTCACGCGCCTGTCCGGCATGTCCCACTGGATCATGTGGGAACTGGCGGGTCTGTTCGAAAACATCGGTATGGCGATTGATGGCATGAACACCATCGCCCGTCCGCGCGACGTGGTGGACAAGCCCGACGCCAAAGACCTCGTGGTGAAGAACGGTTCCATCACATTCCAAGACGTGCGTTTTCAGTACGACAAGCACGGCACGGTGATGGAGCAACTCAATCTGTCTCTCAAGCCGGGAGAGAAAGTGGGTTTGGTGGGCCGGTCCGGTGCTGGCAAAACCACACTGATGAATATACTGCTGCGCCTCTACGACGTGGAAGACGGCAAAGTATTGATCGACGGTGAGAATATCGCCGATGTCACCCAACAAAGCCTGCGCTCGCAGATCGCTGTGGTGACGCAGGACACATCTTTGCTGCACAGATCGGTGCGCGAAAACATCGCCTATGGTCGTTTGACAGCCACGGAAGACGAAATCATCGCCGCCGCAAAGCGGGCCAACGCCCACGAGTTCATATTGGGTTTGGAAGACAGCGACGGCAACAAGGGTTACGATGCGCAAGTGGGCGAACGGGGTGTGAAACTTTCCGGTGGTCAGCGGCAACGCATTGCCATCGCCCGTGTGTTTTTGAAAAACGCCCCAATCCTCGTGTTGGACGAAGCCACGTCAGCGCTCGATTCAGAAGTCGAATCGGTCATTCAGGAGCAATTGTTCAATCTGATGGAAGGCAAAACCGTATTGGCCATTGCCCACCGCCTTTCAACAATCGCCAATATGGATCGACTGGTGGTGCTTGATAAAGGAGCAATCGTGGAGCAGGGCACCCATGAGGCTCTTGTGGCGGAAGGTGGGCTCTATGCGTCGCTTTGGAGCCGCCAGTCCGGAGGTTTTTTGAGCACGATCAATGAAGATGTGTCGAAACCTGAGGCGGCGGAATAGGCCCAATTGATACCCTTTTTCCGCACTCTCGCTGACCGGTTTTTCACAAAATTTGAGGCTCTCGCCAACCCTTTTGATCGGGAAGATCCAGGCCGCCCACCTCCTGATGGATTGGGGTTCATTAAACATCACGCTTGGCAAACGCGGGGGCCGTTTTTCGTCATGCTGGTGTTGGGTGGTCTAACAGCGTTTGTGGAAGTGGCCCTGTTCACCTTTGTGGGCTGGATCGTTGACATGATGAACGCATCGGGCCCGCAAACGTTTTGGGCAGACCATTGGCACACGCTGCTGGCTATGGCGTTCATGGTCCTCGTCATCCGCGCCGCCATCGCGATCGCTACTGCGGTGGTGGAAGAGCAGATCGTGGTGCCGGAGTTTTTTACGCTTACCCGCTGGCAGTCCCATCGCAACGTATCGCGACAGGACGTCGGGTTCTTTGATGATGAGATGGCGGGGCGTGTGTCCAGCAAGGTGTGGCAAACGGGCCAGGCGGCGGGGGACTTTATGGTCAGCCTGCTGCAGATCATTTGGTTTATCTGCATTTTTGCAGTCACCAGCTTGGTCGTCATCGCCGCATTGGACCCGCGCTTGCTGCTGCCGGTGGTTTTGTGGCTAGCGGGCACGGCGTTGATCGCCCGCATCTTTGTGCCACGCATTCGGGACCGCGGCCGCGCCAGTGCAGAAGCATCCGCCGTTGTGACCGGGCGTATCGTGGACGGCTACAGCAACATCCGTACAGTAAAGCTCTATGGTGCCGAGGACGCAAACGACGCTTACATCAGGGATGCTTGGGACCAGTTCTTGGTGGTTCTGCGACGCTTCACACGCACAATTGCAGGCATGCGCATTGTGTTTCAAACCGTCTCCAGCGCAATGCTCGTGGTCATCGCGGCGACCACGCTTTGGCTCTATTCTTCAGACGCCCTGCTGGTGGGTCAAGTCTCGGTCGTGCTTGCCCTGTGCCTGCGGCTCAACCTGCTGATGGGTCGGTTGCTGGGCCTTCTCAACGGTCTTTTCCGCAATTTCGGCACAGTTCAAAACTCCGCAGAATTGATCGCACGCAAACCGAAAATCGCAGATGTGGCGGACGCAAAGCCAATGATCGTTTCCGAAGGGCGTGTGGCCTTCGAAAGTGTTCGCTTTGCTTACAACAAATCGGGCAGCGTGATCGATGATCTCAACCTCACAATCGAGCCGGGCGAAAAACTGGGCATTGTCGGTCGGTCAGGCGTCGGCAAAACCACGCTCACAAGCCTGCTTCTGCGCTTTCACGATGTAGACGGTGGCGCAATCCGGATCGATGGGCAGAACGTCAACGCCGTTACCCAACACTCATTACGCGCCGCCATCGGCGTGGTGACGCAGGATACCGCGCTGTTGCACCGGTCCATCCGTGAAAACATTGCCTATGGCCGGCCCGATGCTTCAGTAGAGGACGTGATGGCGGCGGCCAAAGCGGCGAATGCGCATGATTTCATCACCCGGTTGCGGGACAGCAAGGGGCGGACGGCATATGACACGCTGGTGGGCGAGCGCGGCGTGAAACTCTCCGGCGGTCAGCGTCAGCGCATCGCTCTTGCGCGGGTCTTTTTGAAAGACGCTCCGATTCTGATTTTGGATGAAGCCACATCGGCTTTGGACTCGGAGGTCGAAGCAGCGATCCAGGAGAGCCTTGAATCCTTGATGCATGGCAAAACGGTGATCGCCATCGCACACCGTCTGTCTACGATTGCCCATATGGATCGGCTGATCGTCATGGACGCCGGGCAGATCGTGGAACAGGGCGATCATGCCAGCTTGCTTGCGCAAGACGGCATATACGCGCGGCTCTGGCACCGCCAGTCAGGTGGATTTCTACCGACCGAACGGAGCAGTGAAAGCGAAGGTGTCACAACCGGTGAAGCCGCCGAGTAGGGCGGTTTAGTGCACAGCGACCGGCTTGATTTCCTCAAGTGCCAAAAAGGTTGCGATGGCTTCCGGCAGATTGGCCAAGTGTAGGCGAAGCGGGTGCCCTTGGCCGGGAATGGCAACATGGCGCAGGTTCCCGTGCACTTGAGCCATTTTTTCGGCCACGGCCTCACTGACAAAATCTGATCCCACACCCCGCAACAGCAAAGTTGGACAGCGGTAGAACAACCGAAACTCCTGCCAAAGCGTTGGCTGGCGCATTTCAAAATCGCCGGAATTTCCCAGACGCACCAGTTTGGGGTCACGGTCCGGCACCAACCTGGATCCGTCTTTGCGATAGAGCGCCCGCGCCCAATCGGTCCAGTCTGCGTCGCTCAAGGATGTAAAGCTCTCTCCGCGAGACGATTTCAAAAGGCTTACCGCGTCTTCGAGGCTGGAAGGCGCCTTGGCCCGCTGATCCAATGCGGCGGAGCGGGCAATACCCACCGGATCAAACTCTGCGGCGGCATCGTTGAGCACTAGCCGGCGAAAGGTTCCTGGCCTGCTGATCCCGGCGGGCAGGAGCGTCGTGATTGTGCGGCCTGTTACCAGAACATCCACATGGTGAAGGTTGAGCCCGTCCACGAGGGAGACGATATCGCTGGTGTCCAGGTTCATGTCATCGCCACCGGGGCCCAGGTCTGATCGACCCCGGCCCCGCAGATCGACGATGTAAAGTCTTTTGGGGGCGTTGGGCAAGCGCATGAGCTGTTGCGCAAATGCTCCGTACTCGCGGGCATTGCCGAGTTCTGATGGCAGGCACAGCAGCGTGTGATCGTTCACCGGCGGCGCTTTGCGGCGACCCTTAGGTTGGGCCGGTCGATCGTAGCGCCAACCGCGCAAGACAGTTGCATCGCTGGCAGCAATTTCAAAAGCAGTGCGGTCCACCTGTGGCGGAGAGGAGGTGCTTTTTACCGAAGCGCTTGATCCACCATTGTTAGTCTGGTTCTTTTGCGATGTTACGGTCACGTGACGGCCCCCAAAGCCCATTCTGGAAACTCTGTCTCACCTAAACAGGCTCAATCATCCTGAACTTACGGTCCAGCGGTAGAAGTACAAGCATCCTTGAACTTTGTAAGTCTATCGTCCGTGATCGCCCTAACCAGGGCGACCGGCGGTTACTGCAGCAATTGCGTTCAGCGGTGATTTGGTCAGCCGCGTGCGGTAGATGTGGTAATTCTCAAGACAGTGCTGGACGTAGTTGCGGGTTTCGCGAAAGGGAATCTGCTCAATGAAGTCGAGCGCCACTTCCAGGCTCTTGCCGCGCGGATCGCCAAAGCGTCTCACCCACTCTTCAGGTCGCTTTGGCCCGGCATTGTAGGCGGCCAAGGTGAGAATGTAGGAGCCGTTAAAGCGCTTTAGATTGCGGGCCAGAAAGGCGGAGCCAAGTTCGGCGTTGTAACCTGGATCCTGCGTCAGACGCGCTTTGGAGTAGGGCAGCCCAACCCACTTGGACACCATCTTTGCGGTTCCGGGCAGCAATTGCAGCAGGCCATGGGCGTTCACGCCGGACACAACGTCGATCTTGAAAGCGCTCTCTTGACGGGCGACGCCATAAACCAATGGCAGGCTGGCACCGTGCATCCGGGTGTTGCGGGGGATAGCGCCCAGCGGGAAAGCGAGGGTTTCAAACTCTAAACCCCGCGAGAAGGCGGTGCGTCCGATATGCAGTGACCATGCGTGGCGGCCTTGCCGCTCGGCCTGTGCTGCGAGGATCGCAAGCTGTCCCGGGGTTTTTAAACGCCAACCCAAAAACCGGTAGATGATACCGGCCCGGTTCTTGGCACCGGCGCCTTCCAGCAGGGCAATGGCCTGCACCAACTCGTTGCGCTTGTAGTCCACGCGGTCCTGCTGTGTAACGCGGGGGCGTTCGATCTGGAGCGTGCGCTTACCGATTTTGTTGGCAGCGATCTGCCCGTAGAACACCGTGTCAAACTCAGCCGCCGCCGCGTAGTTGGCGCGGGCGCGGGAAGTGTTGCCCGCAGCTTCCATGGCGCGGGCGAGCCAGTAATAACCGCGGGCTTTGTTGGCAGGCTTTTTGGCCTGTTTCAGCACATCACGAAAGTGCCGTGCCGCCGTTGTGTGATCACCAATCTTGCGCAGCGCCACCCAACCGGCACCAAAATCCATCTCGATTTTGCGCACAGTTTTACCTGCCAGATTTCGGTTGAAGATGAGATAGGCCCGTTGATAGTCCTTTTTCTCCAGCAGGTCGGACGCGAGGATCCGTTGTTCGTTGGCATATTTATCCGCAAAGTTGGGATGCACCCCACCGCGCGGTACGCTCAAAATCGTACGGGCTGCCGCCGACAGGTTGCCCTGCTGACGCTGAAACTTGGCAAGCGAATAGAGGTAGTTTGCGGTCTTGCGCTGGTTTTGAGGTACCGCGTTCAGGGCGGCCTGCGCGTTCTTCTTTCGCAATACGGCGGCTCGCGCCTTCACCAAGCGGGTCATGCCCGCAAGACCGGCAATGCGGGTGGCGTCGTTCACTCTGTCACGGCTCAACTGAAACTCCACACGCGCGCGATAGTCGTCCCGCGTCAACACTGAATTGAGGTTGGAGGTGATCGTCGCCTCTTGGTTTTTCGTTAGACGCCCATTTTGGAAGATGTTGGACACCAGCCGTCGTGCACGTTTTTTGTTGCCCGCTTTCAACTCGGCCAAAGCGAGCGCTATGCGGGCATCAGCTGTTTCCGGATCGGATTTTGAGAATGCATAACGAATGTCATTGTCAGAATATTTGACGGGCCCATTAACAAGGATGTTCTCAAACACACGTCGGCGCGTCACTTCCCCCGGCCACTTGTTCAATCCGGCAGACGCTTCCACCAACAGCGCAGGGCTGTAGCCGCGGCCACGCATAGCGATGGCCCAGTCGAGGGTTTTGCGTTCGATTGTACCGGGTCTCAAGGCCGCCCGCGCTTGCAGCACCACTTGCGGTTGATCGCTGTAAAGTGCCTTTAAGCCGGTTTCAAACGTCTTGGAGGGCTGCGCCAGAGCCCGCGCGCCTTGGGGCAGGGCAAGCAGAAGCGCCACGGCCATCAGTGGCATCAGTGCGAAACGCATCAATGCAAGCAAACCGTTGTCGGCCGGTTTCAGCGCGACAGATTTGACAAAACGTGTGGGGTCAACTCGGGTCATGAACATGTCTTTGCGTATCTGAGTTTTCATCCCGTGCGTCGAATTTGTCTGCGCCAACAGCGGCTTTAAGGGGCGCACGGAGCTTGATTGGGAGGCTAAGTACAATGCGTTTAATCCCCGTTAACGAAAGGTTATCGGAACCGGTCAAATCTACGCATCTGGCAACATCCCGTTTTCACATTTACGCGAATGGGCTGCGCAACAAGGGCGCTTAATCACTCTCTCAATTCCGGCTTGCCCGCTTGCAGCGCCATCCCTATGTTGCCGCGACTTTACAGCGGCCATTGCGTGATTTTTATGGCGCTATCGCATTCAGGAGTTTCCCATCGTGGCGCACAATCAGTTTCGCGGCTCAATGACCGCACTCGTTACCCCGTTTACGCAGGACGGCGCGCTTGATGAGAAAGCGTTTGCCGAGTTTGTGAACTGGCAAATTGAGCAGGGTAGTCACGGCATTGTGCCGGTTGGCACGACCGGCGAATCTCCCACATTGACCCATGATGAGCACAAGCGCGTTGTGGAGATTGCGGTCGAGGTTGCGGATGGTCGTGTGCCCGTTATCGCCGGTGCTGGCTCCAACAACACGGCTGAAAGCGTGGAATACGCGTTGCACGCCAAAAAGGTGGGTGCGGATGCTGTGCTGGTGGTCACGCCCTACTACAACAAGCCCAGCCAGCGGGGCATGGAGACGCATTTTTCCACCATTGCCAATGCGATGGATTTGCCGGTTATCATCTACAACATTCCCGGTCGTTCGATCATCGACATGACGCCCCAAACCATGGGCAAATTGGCCCACGGTTACAGCAACATCGTGGGTGTTAAAGACGCGACGGGCGACGTGACCCGAGCAAGCTGGCAGCGCCGCACGTGTGGCAAGGAGTTCATACAACTGACCGGTGAAGACGCATCCGCCCTTGGCTTTTTTGCCCATGGCGGTGTGGGTTGCATCTCGGTCACAGCCAATGTCGCACCGGCGTTGTGCGCACAATTCCAGGACGCCATGGCGGCTGGTGACATGGCGACCGCACTGGACATCCAAGACCGCCTTTTGCCGCTCCACCATGCGTTGTTTGTTGAGCCAAATCCAGGCGGCGCGAAATATGCTCTGTCGCTTCTCGGTAAAATGCCGAACGTCCAGCGCAGTCCCTTGGTACCCATTGAAGAGAGCACGGAAACCCTTGTGCGCGATGCGATGGTCCATGCCGGTCTTATCAACTAAGGACAGCCGACGCTTGCGCGTCTACCATCATGGCCCCAAAGAAAAAGCCTGACAGCACCAACAAGGTCATCGCGGAAAACCGCAAGGCCCGCTACAATTATGCCATTGAAGACACGCAAGAAGCGGGCCTGGTGCTAGGCGGCACTGAGGTGAAGAGCCTGCGTAACGGCAAGGCCAACATTGCTGAAAGCTATGTCAGTCATGAAGACGGCGAGCTTTGGCTTATAAATAGCCACATCCCGGAATATCTGCAGGCCAACCGGTTCAATCACGAGCCGCGCCGCCGCCGAAAACTCCTGATGTCAGCCCGTGAAATTTCCCGTCTTGGCCAAGCCATCGCCCGCGACGGCATGACCATTGTGCCGCTCAAGATGTATTTCAACGACCGGGGCCGCGCCAAATTGATGATTGCCTTGGCCAAGGGCAAGAAGGTTCATGACAAGCGTCAGACCGAGCGTAACCGCGATTGGAACCGCGAAAAAGGGCGCCTTCTGCGCGATAAGGGATGAAGTGTACCGCGAAGGACTATTGCGTCTTCGGCACGGCTTCTATGATCACAAAGGCCTGCGCCAACGGATAGTCATCCGTGATTGTGAGATGCACCACGGGCACCATGCCCTCCGGGATCATGCTGTCGAGATGGGTTTTTGCGCCATTGGTGAGCGCAAACGTTGGCTTGCCGCCGGGCAGGTTCACCACGCCCATGTCACGCCAAAAGACACCCTTCGAAATCCCTGTTCCCAGAGCCTTGGAGCAGGCTTCCTTCGCGGCAAAGCGCTTTGCGTAGGACGCCGCCCGTTCCTTGCGCCGGTCGGATTTGGCTTGCTCGACCGGTGTGAAAACGCGTTGGGTGAACCGGTCCCCAAACCGCTCAAGAGACTTTTCAATTCGGCGAATGTCGATGAGGTCGCTGCCAAGCCCTATGATCATACGATGCCTGTTATGCTTTTAAGCCTCATTGGCTGCGGCCTTGCGCTCCGCCAGCGCCACGGCCCGCTCCTGCAAAGCCTTTGCTTTGGCCATGAGCTTGTTGCGGCGGGACTCTCGAAACAGAATCGCTGCGCGGCGTGTGATAAAGTAAATCGGTACGGCAAAAAACGGTCCTATGAGAGTGCCGCCAACCAACATGGGCCAAAGGATCGGCGTCCAGATGGCGTCCAGAGCGGTGGTGAAACCGCTCCAATCCATTTCCCAAAGCGACGACAGTACGATCTTCATGGCTTCACCAATCGCCGGAGCGTCATTGTCCGCAACGCTGCCCAAGACAAAGTGGCCAGACTTGTATGCGGCGGCCCAAATGAATGGGAAGGTGAGGGGATTGCCAAAAAACGTGCCCAGAGCAGACGCGATGACATTGCCTCGCAGCAGCCAAGCGAGAACAGCCGCGACGATGAAGTGCAGTCCCATGAACGGCGTAAAAGAAGTGAAAGCGCCTGCCGCTACACCAGCAGCAACTGCATGGGGAGAGGCGGTCAACCGCAGCACGCGTTTGCTGACATATTGTCCGGAACGGGACCAGGAGCGACGCGGCCAAAGGGATACGCGCAAAATCTCCAAAAATCCTGCAGGCTTGCGCCTTTTAAATAGCATGCGTCGTCCACTCACTCACTGTCCCGGCTTCATACCTTCAAAACCGGCAGCCCATTCCCCAACACGACCCTTCAATTGGTCAATACCACTACGCCCCTTAACATTGGGTATGTGACAGCGCTGTGGTCATCTGCACACATTGTGTCGGTAGTTGGGTATCGTCCATTGGGATGAGGCAGAGCATCTTTGCGCACGGCTCATTCGGCCTTGCGCGGCCCGCGATCAACCCGGTTGACGACGTCCAGTCGCCGTACGGCTGCTAGAATGTGTGTCAGGTGTTTAAGGTTCCAAACCTCAATACCGATCACCATGTCTGTAAGCCCCGATATGGGTGAGTTGATCAAAACGCTGGAAATGTTGCCATCGGCCTTCGCGATGGCTTCGGTGATCTCAGCCAGCGTTCCGGGTGCTTCAATGGCAGTCAGGTCCAGTTTGGCTGGAAAGCGTTCGGGATTGTCCGGGTCGATGTCCCAACGCAGGTCCAACCACTCTTCGGCACCATCTTCGAACTGTCTCAGTCCTTCTGCGTGGATGGGATAGACCGTTATGCCCTCGTTCGGCGTGACGATGCCCACAATCCTGTCGCCCGGCAGAGCCCCGCCCTCAGGGTCTAGGCGCACAATCCGGTCAGACGCGGCCCCGGCGATGGGCAAACTATCCGTGAGTTTGCGCGCGACGTCAGAGTATTTTTCTTTTTGCTTTCCAGGAATGCGGAACATCAAATTGGTGACGCCCGTCAGGTTAAACCACCCTTCGGCAGTGCCGAGGTTTTCCTGTCGCGTGCGCTCGTGCTGGTAGTCCGGGTGCACGGCTTTCAGCACATCTTCTGGAGCCAGTTCGCCACGCCCCACCGCGCCCATGGCGTCGTTTATGGTTTTGTGGGCCAGCCTAGACAGCACCTGTTCTAATTGCTCCGGTGAGAAGGTCCGTCCGGCCCTTTTGAAGGTCGTGGTCAGGATTTTCTCACCCAACGCAAAATACTGCTTGTTGCGCGCTTCCCGCGTGGCACGGCGTATGCCCGCCCGCGCTTTGCCCGTCACCGCCATGTGCTCCCATGCGGCCGGTGGCGTGTGATCCTTGGCGCGAATGATGTGCACCTCATCGCCGTTGCGCAATTCTTTCATGACCTGTGCCGGATTACCGTTGATGCGGCAGCCAACGCAGGAGTTGCCCACGTCTGTGTGCACGGCATAGGCAAAATCAAGCGCTGTGGCACCCAGCGGCAAGGCGATGAGCCGCCCTTTTGGCGTGAAGCAAAACACCTGGTCCATGAAGAGTTCCAGTCGGGTCTGCTCCAGAATTTCGTCCGGATGGTCCCCGTCTGCCAAGGACTCAACCGTGCCCCGCAACCAGGAATAAGCCCGGCTCTCATGATTGGCCGCAGTTTTGTGGTCGATCTGTCCCAATTCGCCATCGGTCTCCGGCGCGGAGTAAACACCGTCCTTGTACAACGTGTGGGCGGCAATGCCTTGTTCGGCGATATCGTCCATCCCATGGGTGCGGATTTGCAGTTCCGCCCGCTGGCGCGATGGGCCCACCACGGTGGTGTGCAGCGAGCGGTAGTCGTTTTGCTTGGGCGTTGAGATATAGTCCTTGAACCGACCGGGGACAGCGGGCCATCGCGTATGAACGACACCGAGCGCGTGATAACACTGATCGATATCGTCCACGATAACCCGAAAGCCGATGACGTCCGACAGTTGTTCGAAGCTCACACCGGTGCGTTCCATCTTTCGGAAAACGGAGTAAGGTTTTTTGTTTCGGCTCTTCACCGCCGCGTTGATGTGGGCTTCGGCAAGACTGTCCACCAGGCTGGCTTCAATCTCCCGCACGATAGCGAGGCTGCTGTCGTGCAGCTTTGCGAGTTTTTCATGCACAAGCGCGTGTGCCTCGGGATGGAGATGTTGGAAGGCCAACTCTTCCAACTCATCCCGCATACCCTGCATGCCCATCCGCCCGGCAAGCGGCGCGTAGATGTCCATCGTTTCCTGCGCGATGCGTTCGCGCTTTTCCAACGGCACATGCCCAAGCGTGCGCATATTGTGCAACCGGTCGGCGAGTTTCACCAAAAGAACCCGCACATCCTCGGCGACGGCCATGAGCAGCTTGCGGAGGTTCTCTCCCTGCCGCGATTTTTTCGAGACCAGATCGATGCGTTTGAGCTTGGTGAGCCCATCCACCAACACGCCGATGTGATGGCCAAACATCGCATCGATTTCCTGACGGGTGGAATCGGTGTCCTCAATCGTGTCGTGCAGCAGAGCCGCGACGACGCTTTCCTGATCGAGTTTGAGATCGGTAACGATGGCCGCCACCTCCAAAGGGTGGCTGAAGTACGGATCGCCAGACGCCCGGGTCTGATTGCGGTGCTGGTGCATCGCATAGACGTAAGCGCGGTTCAGAAGGTCTTCATTGGCGTCGGGATTATACGCGAAAACGCGATCAACCAGCTCGTTTTGCCGCATCATGCTGCGAATTCACCATCCCTGTCGGTTGCCCGTCGACATCAAGTCTATTGAACGGGAGACATTTGACGATAATCACGTCTTTCTCCTCCGATGATGCGCATCCGGGGAAGCAGAAACAAGTCTTGGCACCACTTTAGACGCAGTCTTGGTACATTGAGGGCAGCCAAAAAGAAAAAAGGCCGCGAAGCGTGCGCTTGCGGCCTAAAATCAGTCGGTTGATCGCATCGGATCAAAAATCGTCGGTGCGCTCCGGCGGCACTAGGCCTTGGATGCCGGCCAGCAATTCTTCCTCGGACAGATTGTCGAAGGTCACGGGTGATGGTGCATCGGCAGGTGCAGTCTCATCAGCGGCTGCGGTCACTTCGGCAGTCTCTTCCATCACGTCTTCCGGCTCGTCCACCTCAACATGCTTCTGCAGGGAGTGGATCAAATCTTCTTTCAGATCACCGGGAGACAGGTGCTCGTCAGCGATTTCGCGCAGGGCGACAACAGGGTTTTTGTCGTTGTCGCGGTCCACCGAAATCGCTGCACCGGATGAAATCTGACGGGAGCGGTGGCTGGCCAAAAGGACCAACTCAAAGCGGTTGGAAACCTTATCAATGCAATCTTCTACCGTTACGCGTGCCATACGTTGCTCCTGCCGACGAACTTGGAATTCCGCGCGTGTAGACCGTCCGCAAGGCAAATTCAAGGCAATTCACCGCTTGGTTCGTGATCTGGTCATCATGATTGAGCGGGTCGATCATGCGACCTTCGCTTACGCGTTTGTCATCTATGTCGCGTCGGTTTCGCCTTGAAGAGACGATTTGCGCAAACCAAATAGCGTGGCAGACGTTATTTCTATCAATGCACTGCGATTCGAAGAGCCTGCAAGCTGCGCCCCGCATGTACCGTGCTGGGTACGGCTGAGACCACAAAAAAGGCCGGGCTCGAGATAAACAATTTAAACTTAGAGCGCACCCATATGTTTGATGAACGCGAAAAAATTGTCCTGCTGATTGACGGCGCAAATCTATACGCCACCTCACGGGCGTTGAATTTTGATATTGATTATAAGCAACTGTTGGTGTCCTTTCA
The DNA here is from genome assembly GCA_039815595.1 of Pseudomonadota bacterium. Taxonomy (GTDB): domain Bacteria; phylum Pseudomonadota; class Alphaproteobacteria; order Rhizobiales; family Rhizobiaceae; genus Pseudahrensia. The sequence goes on from JBCBYZ010000036.1 coordinate 14,457, forward strand.
GAAACGCGGCTACCTGCTGCGCGCCTGCTATTACACCGCGCTTGTGGAAGATCAGGAATACTCATCCATCCGCCCGTTAATCGATTGGCTGGATTATAATGGCTACACGGTCATCACGAAGCCAGCCAAAGAGTTTACCGACGCTGCCGGTCGCCGCAAGGTGAAGGGCAATATGGACATTGAACTGGCCATCGATGCGCTCGAACTGGCAGAGACCGTCGATCACTTCGTACTTTTCTCCGGCGATGGCGATTTCCGCCGTTTGGTCGAAGCGCTACAGCGCAAGGGTCGCAAGGTTTCGATTGTCTCCACAACATCCAGCCAGCCACCGATGATTGCTGATGATTTGCGCAGACAGGCGGACCATTTCATCGATCTGGTAAGCCTGAAAGATGAGATCGGCCGGGAACCATCCGAGCGTCCGGCACGTGCACCGCGCGATGACTATGACGATGATGACGAGTACGACGACTAGGGGTTGCTAAGTTGAGCAACCGCGCTTCAACCCCGAGCCTTGGTAAAGCTGTATGACTTTGGCGCTTGGCTCATTGGGAGAACCGGGTCGCGATTGCCCGCTTTGTCCGCGCCTCGTTGCGTTTCGGGAGCATCACCGCGTCGAAAACCCTTCTTTTCATAACGCTCCCGTGCCCACTTGGTTGGCGGGAGCGGACGGGTGCGACCGCGACAGCGTCAAACTGTTGATCGTTGGCCTCGCCCCGGGCTTGAAGGGAGCTAACCAGACTGGCCGCCCTTTTACGGGGGATTGGGCGGGGGACCTCCTTTACGCCACACTGACGAAATTCAACTTCGCCAAGGGCGCTTACGGTGCAGTGCCATCCGATGGTCTGGAACTTGTAGACTGCGGCATCACGAATGCTGTGCGTTGCGTGCCTCCGCAAAACAAACCGGTGGGCGAAGAGATCAACACCTGCCGCCCGTTCCTGGCGACCTTGCTTGAAACCCTGCCGAACTTGCGCGCTTTGGTGACGCTCGGCAAAATCAGCCATGACAGCACATTGCGCACGCTGGGTGCCCGTGTTGCGTCGCACCCGTTCAGCCATGCGGGCCAACACGACGTAGGCGGATACCGGATTTTTTCCAGCTACCATTGCTCGCGCTACAACACGAACACGGGCCGCTTAACGACGCAAATGTTTGAAGACGTGTTCGCTGCCGTCCGCAGCCACTTGGGTGATCGCGCGGCATAAAGACGATGGCAGGCAAAGCTTGCTCTTGCCGTGCTGTGTCAGGCTCGGCATAAGCCCACCATGGTCCGGCCCGCACTGTGCGCATCCGGTTTCAGCGACATCGTGCAACCGCACCAATGGCACTGCCCAAAGGAAGACGGCCTTGGCATCTCATAAAAAGCAAACAGCGGAAAGTCCGGTTTGGGAAACCGTCTCGGTTGTCATTCAGGCGCTTATTCTCGCCCTGATCCTGCGCACGTTCCTCTTCCAGCCTTTCAATATTCCTTCCGGCAGCATGAAGCCCACCTTGCTGGTGGGGGACTACATCTTCGTGTCGAAATACAGCTACGGCTACAGCCGCTACTCGCTGCCTTTCGGCCCCAACATTTTTAGCGGGCGCATTTGGGGTGCCGACCCGCTGCGCGGTGACGTGGTGGTTTTCAAATATCCGCCGGACCCCAGCAAGGATTACATCAAGCGCGTGATCGGTCTGCCCGGTGACAAGGTGCAGATCCAAAATAGCACCATCATCATTAATGGTCAGCCAGTACGCCGTGAGGCCACGGGTACGTTCAGCGAAACCGATATGGGTGTTACGCTCTCCGCCCAATCCTTCCGCGAAACTCTCGATTCAGGGATTTCCTACACGGCGCTCGACATCAACACACGACCCGGCAATCTGGTGGACAACACGCCGGTCTTTGAAGTGCCGCAGGGGCATTTCTTCTTCCTTGGCGATAACAGGGACAATTCCCTCGACAGCCGGTTTGATGTTGGATTTGTGCCGTCCGAAAATCTGGTGGGCAAGGCGCAGGTGATTTTCCTGTCTTTGGAAGATGGCATCCCCGCTTGGCAGTTCTGGCGCTGGCCCGACAAAATGCGTTGGGACCGGTTGTTTACAGGTCTTTGATCCTTGTCCGCGCAAGCCAAACGCCACCCAAAACCGGAAAGTCAATTGGGCCTTTTGGAAGACGGTATCGGTTACACATTTTCAGACCATGCCAACTTGAAGCGGGCACTCACCCACTCAAGCGCTGTCGCTAAAGGCGGAGAGCATTATGAGCGCTTGGAGTTCCTGGGCGATCGTATCCTGGGTCTTTGCGTGGCTGAGATGCTCTACGAGGCTTTCCCTGATGCAAGTGAGGGTGAACTCTCCGTGCGTCTCAACGCCATGGTGAGTGGCAACACCTGCGCTGAAATCGCCGATGTGTTGGAATTGCATCGGTTCATCCATGCAGGAACGGACGTCTCCAGCCTGACGGGAAAGCGCATGCGCTCCGTCCGGGCGGACGTGGTGGAAAGCATCATCGCTGCTCTTTATCTGGATGGCGGCATCGAAGCTGCCCGCACCTTCGTAGAGCGCATGTGGAACACCCGCCTGCACGAAGTCGGGGCGGGTACGCAGGACAGCAAAACCGCCTTGCAGGAATGGGCTCATCAAGCCACAGGCGCGACACCGCGCTACCGTCTGGTCTCCCGCACCGGACCGGACCATGCGCCCACTTTTGTGGTGGCTGTAGACCTTGAGGGCAAACCGGGCGAGCAGGGCGCCGGTAAATCAAAGCGCGAAGCCGAGCAGGTGGCCGCACAGGCCGTGTTGTTGCGGGAAGGGGCTTGGCAAAAAACGCCCGATGGTTCCGTTAGGGAGAAACGCAAATGAGTGGCGGCCAAGAGACTTCCGAAGGCGAAGGAACCGATGAGAGAACCGTCATGAGCGGTACAACACGGTCCGGTTTCGTAGCTCTGATCGGGGCGCCCAATGCCGGCAAATCCACCCTGATCAATAGACTGGTAGGCACCAAGGTCTCCATCGTTAGCCACAAGGTGCAAACGACGCGTACGGTGGTGCGCGGCATCGCAATGCGGGATCAATCGCAAATCATCTTCGCAGACACACCGGGCATCTTTCAGCCACGCCGCCGGTTGGATCGCGCGATGGTGGACGCCGCATGGAGCGGCGCAAAAGACGCCGACATTGTTTGTCTGCTCATCGATTCAGAACGCGGCATCAAGGGCGATGCGGAACGTATTTTGAACCAACTCGCTGATGTAAAATTGCCCAAGATCCTGCTGCTGAACAAGATTGACCGAGTGCCCCACCAAGACCTGCTGGCTCTCGTGGCTGCTGCCAATGAACGGGTGGCCTTTGACCAAACGTTTTTGATTTCTGCGCTGAAGGGCGATGGCTGCGACGACTTCATGGATCATTTGGCTGCGTCCTTGCCGGAAGGCCCTTATCTTTACCCCCCTGAACAGGTGTCCGATCTGCCCGCCCAATTGCTCTCGTCTGAGATCACACGCGAAAAACTGTTTCTGCGCCTGCATCAGGAACTGCCTTATTCCGCCCATGTGGAAGTGGAGGGTTGGGAAGAATTGAAGGACGGTAGCCTGAAAATCTCGCAGGTGATTTACATCCAGCGCACGGCGCACAAGAAGATGGTGATCGGCAGCAAGGGTGAGACGATCAAGGCCATCTCCACCCAGTCCCGCGCCGAACTGACGGAACTCTTAGGGCGGAAAGTGCATCTGTTCCTGTTTGTAAAAGTGCGCGAAAACTGGATCGATGACCCGGAACGCTATCGCGAAATGGGGCTGGATTTTCCCAAATAGGCAGCCGCTGATCGGGCAGGCTTCCTGCTAAGGACACCACGATGGAATGGACCGACAGTGCCGTTGTTTTGGGTGTCCGAAAGCACGGTGAAACCTCCGTGATTGCTGAATTGATGACCCGCAACCGCGGTCGCCATTTGGGCTTGGTGCAGGGTGGGCGGTCGCGGACCATGCGCCCGGTTCTCCAGCCGGGAAATTCGGTCCGTGCCACATGGCGGGCGCGCTTGGACGAGCACTTGGGCACTTACCGGATCGAAGCGGAACGCCTGCGCGCTGCCGAACTGATGGAAACCGCCCACGCCACGTTCGCCTTGCAAACGCTCGCATGCCACCTGCGGCTCTTGCCCGAACGTGACAGTCATGAGGCATTATATGAGACGCTGGAAGTGGTCTTGGAAAGCCTCGATCTGCCGGAAGTGGCGGGCGAACTCTTGGTTCGCTTTGAACTCGCCATCTTGGAAGAGCTTGGATTTGGCCTCGACCTTGCGCGCTGCGCGGCCACCGGCGGTACGGCCAATCTCATGTACGTGTCGCCCAAATCAGGACGCGCCGTCAGCGCGGAAGCCGGTGCGCCATGGGCAGATAAGATGCTGCGTCTGCCCCCGTTCTTGCTCAACACGGGACGGGCCGCGAGTGCCGCGCCCTTGGAAGACTTGCAGGCCGGTTTTGCCATGTCAGGTTACTTTTTGCACCGCGATGTCTACGGGCCGCGCACCACCGATGTTCCCAGCGAGCGGGCCAGTTTGATCCGCAGTTTGGAACGGGCTATCAGCCCTCATCGGATTTAGACGGCGAAAATTGGAATACCAATGGTCGAAATGGACAGTGAAGATAGCGCAGATCTTAAGGCCGGTTTCGGCGTAAGCTCGGTCGAAGAAATCCGCAAAATCTCCGGCTTGGACTATATGCGCGGCATTAAAGACGGGCGTTACCCCGCAGCCACCATCGCACGTGCCCTCGGCTTTCGGATGTACGAGGTGGATGAGGGGTCCGTGACTTTCACCGGTGTGCCCACTACAGACTACATGAACCCAATCGGCACAGTGCATGGCGGCTGGGCCGCCACCATTTTGGATTCAGCGCTGGCCTGTGCCGTCCACACATTGGCCCCCATTGGCTATGCCAGCACGTCTGTGGAGTTGAAGGTCAACTTCGTACGCCCGATCCTGCCAGATACAGGCCGCGTGTTCTGCAAGGGCACAGTGATCCACCCGGGACGCCAATTGGCCACATCCGAAGCAAAGCTGGTCACGGAAGGTGGAAAACTGCTGGCCCACGGAACCCAGACCTGCTCGATCTTCAAATTATAAGTCTGTGCAACCATGGGCTGTTTCATGTCATGCAATTGACGCCCGCGCCTTTTGCTGCGCGAGTGCGGGCTTAAACTCCAAGAAGGATCGCGCTTCATGAAAACCGTGCTCACCGCTGCTGCTGCCGCACTGGCACTAACCGTCACAACGGCCCAAGCGTTCCAGCATATCGTGGAATATCGCATAGGCGGCTCGCAGATCGTGTCTGCTGTTGCATCCGACCCAACAGAGATAGAGGGGTCTTCCAACATCACAATCATGGTGAAAGACGATCCCCGTCCCATCGTCATCGAAACTGATGGCAACACGGAAGACTGTGCGCTGGTCCTGCAGGACGCGATCGGCAATGCCGATGTCTATGTCTCAATCGTCTCCGACAACAATGCCGGCACCATGAACGGGTTTCTCATCCTGCAATGCGCGGCGTTTCAGACGCTCAATCCGCGCCAGCAGTAAGCCTTATTCGGCAGCCGCCAGTCCCCGCTCCACAGGCTGTTCTTTGATGGGCCAGTGAACCAGCGCCGCGAACAGTCCAAGCACAACGCCCAGCCACCAGACGACATCGTAGCTACCGGTCGTGTCGCGCAGATACCCACCATAATAGACGCCCAGGAACGAGCCGACTTGGTGGGAGAGAAACACAATCCCACCCAGCATGCCCAGATGCCGCGTGCCAAACATGATCGCCACCAGCGCGTTGGTCGGGGCAACTGTGGACAGCCACAAAAGCCCCATCACGATGGAAAAGATGATCACGCTGGTCGCCGTTTGCGGCAGCAGCAAAAACGCCGTCACCGCTATGGAACGCCCAATATAGAGCCAAACGAGCATCATCGGTTTGGAATAGGTTTGGCCCAACACGCCTGAGGCGAGCGAGCCCAGAATGTTGAACAACCCAATCAACGCCAAGGCCCAAACGGCAATGTTCGATCCGATACCAATATCCGCCAGATATTTGGGAAAATGTGCCGTGATAAACGCAACTTGGAACCCGCAAACGAAAAAACCAGAGATCAAAAGCAGGTATGATCTGTGTTTCATCGCCTCTGTGAGCGCTTGTCCAACTGTCTGATCGATCTGCTCCTGCGCCATAACGGCATCCTTGCCGCTGCCAAAAAGGGGTATGGCAAGCACGGGTATCGTCAACATCAAGATCGACATGTAGACCAGAGCGTGAGACCAACCGACCGTTTCAATCAGCCCCACGGAAAGGGGCGAGAACAGGAACATGCCTGCGGATCCAGCAGCCGTGCCCATGCCGAAGACAAGCGACCGGCTTTCGGGAGAGACGTTGCGTGCAAAGACCGAAAGAATGATGCCAAACGAGCCAGCAGCCACACCCAGGCCCACTAAAACGCCACCACCGATATGCAGCCAAATCGGCGCATCGGCCGTACCCATGATGTATAAGCCAAGCGCATAGATAATGCCGCCGATGGCGAGCGATTTATAGGCGCCAAAGCGATCCGCCAGCGCGCCAAACACCGGTTGCCCGAGGCCCCAAGCGAGGTTTTGGATGGCAATTGCCAGTCCAAATGTGGTGCTACCCCAGCCTTTGTCCTGCAAAATGGGCTCTTGAAAAAACCCCATAGCGGAGCGCGGCCCAAACGCCAGCAATGCGATGGTGCAGCCGCACGTGATGATGAGCCAAACCGGCGGCTTCCATGCTGGGCTGGAATCTTGGTGCTGCGGTGTTGCGGATGCGGTCATGATAGGGGACGCCCGGGCTTTGATGTTGACCCACACCTTATTTTCAATTTGCGGGCTGTGCGAGCGAAAGAATTTGAATAGTAAGATCAGATTATTTGATGAATGGATTAAGAGCGACCTGATGCGAACCGATCAAACCCAAAGACAAAAATTTGCTGAAGCGATGGTGGAAGCCCGCACTACAGGCGTTCAAAGCATGCTTTCTATGCCGGACCCAGCGATCACAATCGACGATGCGATGGATTATCAAACAGCGGTCTTTCAGGCCTATGGGTTCAAAACCGTGGGCTGGAAAGTGGGCGCGACCAACGCAACGGCGCAAGCTGGTTTCGGTTTGGATGGCCCTTTCTACGGTCCCATTGTCGAAGCCGTTGTGATGCGCTCCGGCAGCAATTTGCAAAAAACTCCTTGCGTCGGTGCGGTCGAGCCGGAATACGCGTTTAAAATGGCCCGTGATTACCCTGCTGCGGGTGAGACGGTGAGCGCGGAAACTCTGGCCGATGCGGTCGACACGGTGCACATCGCCATCGAAGTCATCGGTCGTGCCTTGGGTCATCAGGATTTCGCAAACGGCATCGGCGTTACAATGGATTTTGGCGGCAATGTCGCGTTCGTGGTTGGTCCGGAAGTGGCAGACTGGGCATCACAAGACCTCGCCAACGCACCTGTTACCGCTCTGGTGGACGGGGAAGAAGTGGCAACCGGCAACGGCGAGCCGGTCATGGGCGATCCCATCAACTCCCTCCTTTGGCTTGCCCAAGCACTGGCTGCTGAGGGCAAAGGCCTGAAAGCGGGCGAATGGGTGTCAACCGGCACGTGCACGCCACCTGTACCTGCAAAAGCGGGCAGCACAACCACGGCGCGCTTTGGAGACTTTGGCCAGGTGAGCGTCAATTTTGTTTAGGCCTGATTTATGGCTAACTGCGTCAAAACTTGCCTCAAACAGCCTCCAATAAACCTTGTGAATCGCACTTTGCCCGTCTAGTTTCGATCAGCCCGCAGCCGCTCCTAGGTCGGAAAGTGCTTGCGGGCTTGTTTTGAACCACACTTATACTCATATTGAGTATAAAGGCACTCCACGGGAGTGCACAACAGTGCGTCAGGTCCCGCCAAGATGCACCGCGCAACACAAGAGCGACAACGCACACCGTCAAAGCCGGTTGAGGCGTTACAAGGAGATCAGGCTATGGCCGCAACGGACACCGCAATCAGCACACACGCGCCATCATCACCGTCGGGCAAAGTCAAAATGTCCAACGGGCGCGATTACGACGTGCTGCCCCGTCCGTCTTTGGATTACACAGACGAAGTGGCTCGTGAGACAGCGCACTTGTACGAAAAAGTGCGCCATCACATCCCGGAGATCGAGTGGCCCATTCACGCACCCTACGTGCACGTCATCAACAAGCTGAAAACAGAGCGCAGTGCCGCCATCTTGGCGCATAACTATCAAACACCGGAAATATACCACTGCGTGGCCGATATAGCAGGCGATTCCCTTCAATTGGCGCAGGAGGCGACCCGCGTTGAGGCCGACATTATCGTCCAATGCGGCGTGCACTTCATGGCGGAAACCTCCAAATTGCTTAACGAGCAGAAGACCGTTTTGATACCGGACATGAGGGCAGGGTGCAGTCTTGCGGATTCTATCACCGGCGAGGACGTTCGTCTGCTGCGTGAGGCCAATCCCGGCGTGCCCATCGTAACCTACGTCAACACGTCGGCCGACGTGAAAGCGGAGAGCGACATATGTTGCACATCCTCGAATGCCGTTGCCGTGGTGGAAAGCTTTGGGGTGGATACGGTCCTGCTGATCCCGGACGAGTACCTTGCGCAAAACGTGGCCAAGCAGACGGATGTCAAAATCCTGACGTGGAAAGGCCATTGCGAAGTGCATGAGCGGTTCACCGCCGAAGAACTGTTGGCCTACAAAGAGGCCGATCCTGCAATCCAGATCATCGCTCACCCGGAATGCCCGACAACCGTGACGGCAGTGGCCGATTTCACCGGCTCAACCAAAGGGATGATCGACTACGCGTTGGGCCAAAAACCGGGTTCGAAAGTGCTGCTGGTCACGGAGTGCTCCATGGCCTCCAACATTCAGGAGCAAGCGCCGGGTGTGGAGTTTATCAAGCCCTGCAATCTGTGCCCGCACATGAAGCGCATCACGCTGCCCAAAATCCTCGATGCCCTCTTGGAGATGAAAGAGGAGGTGGTGGTGGACCCGATGATGGCAGCAAAGGCCCGTCAGGCGGTTGAGCGCATGGTGAACTTGAAAAACTGAACAGCTTCGACCGACGCGCCTTAGACATGGACATCTATCACGGCTTCTTCACGCTCAAACATGGCGTTAGAGACTTAGACTTTGCCGATGATCTGCGCCGATTCATGGAGCATTTGGTTGCCAAGGGAAAAATTGAAAAATGGCGATTGATGCGTCGTAAACTCGGTCTGGGTCCAAAGGAATTGGGTGAGTTTCACGTCATGATAGAATTGCGCGATCTGGCCCAGTTGGACGAGGCGTTCTCAATGGCCGCAACAAGGGCGGGCGATATGGAACAGATGCATTTCGGCGTGAATTCAAAAATCGAAACAGTCACCTTCGCTCTCTACCGAGATTTCCCCGATCCAGTGCGTCAAAGCGGGGAGGAGCTGTTTTGATCGCTCTAAGGACATCTCTCCACCCCACGATATCCCACCTGCCCACGACCCATTGAAAGAGCCATCATGGCCAAACAACTCTCGTTTCTGCCCCCCGTCACATGGACCAATACTGATGATGTTGTGATCATCGGTGGCGGTTTGGCGGGCCTTTTTTGTGCGCTCAAGCTGGCGCCGAGACCGGTCACTATTTTGACCGCAGGTTCGCTGGGGCGCGGCGCGTCATCCACGTGGGCGCAGGCGGGCATTGCAGCGGCAGTTTCACCCGGTGACACGGTGGAAGAACACGTGGCCGACACGATGGCGGCCGGCGCGGGCATCGTGGATGAAAACATCGCGCGGCTCATGGCATCCGAAGCCGCCAATCGCGTGCATGATTTGTTGGAATTCGGCGTCCCTTTCGACCGAGATTTGGAAGGGCAGTTGGCCGTTTCACGAGAGGCTGCTCATTCTCAAAGCCGCATTGTCGGAGTGAAGGGTGATCAGGCGGGGCGCGCCATCATGGAAGCGTTGATCACGACTGTGCAAAACACCCCGTCCATTCGCGTGCTGGAAGGCTATGTGGTCCAGGATATTCTTCGCGAGGGCCGTTACGTCTCCGGCGTGGTGGCGCGGGACGACGCGGGGCAGGGTGCGTTTTGGGTGACCCATTGCACCTCGGCGTTGTCGGGATCAATGTC
>JBCBYZ010000103.1:0-12230 GCA_039815595.1 Pseudomonadota bacterium
GCGACTTAGGTCTTCGCTCCCTCAGCGTAGATTGACAGTCAGTATCCATGCGTCTTTGCAGCGGTGGTGCCATCCAATGCGGCCAACAGATCGTCAAGCACGCCCGAGGCTCCAAACCGGAACCGGTTTGGATTAGCCCAATCTGAACCCAAAAGCGTATCGGCAATTGAAAGATAGTCAGCTGTATCTTCCGTGGTTTTGATGCCACCGGCCGGTTTGAATCCGACGGTTCCGCCGGTTTCTGCTATGACGCCAAGCATCAGCCGGGCCGCTTGGAGGGTCGCGTTCACCGTCACCTTGCCGGTGGAGGTCTTGATGAAATCCGCCCCCTCGCCAATAGCCAGACGACTGGCTTCGCGGATGCGCTCATGGCCATGTTGCACTTTGCGAAACTCGCCGGTCTCCAAGATGACTTTCAGCAGCGCGCCTCCCGAGGTGGTGGAGCGGATGGTTCGCACCATGGACGCTGCTTCCGCAGTCCGGCCGGCAGCGAATGCGCGGTATGGCATCACCAAATCGATCTCCCGCGCGCCATCCGCCAGAGCCTGCTCGGTTAAAGCTCTCACCGCGTCTTCTGTATCTCCGCCACCGGGGAAGTTTACAACGGTCGCAATGGGAATCGTGGTGCCGTCCAAAAGCGCCGCTGCCTGCGAAACAAAACCGGGCCAGATGCAAATGGCACCCACATTGCCGTGGGGCGTTTGCGCCCGAGTGCACAGGGTCTCTATCGCCACCGCATCGCATGTGTCCGATAGATCGGTGAGATCGACCATGGGCAAAGCACGGGCGGCGGCTTGTCTACGCGTGTCTGCATCCACACTCATGCCTTACTATCCAGATGTCCGTTGGCGAAGGCAGATCGCAAAAGACGGGACAGTTTTTTGCCGCCACGCGGGGCGATTTCCTTGGTTTCGGTGTGGGACAGTTCGGCACCCGTCATACCGGCGGCGTAATTCGTGATCACCGAACAGGCGGCGACCTTCATGCCCAAAAACCGCGCCAAAATGGTTTCAGGCACGGTCGACATGCCAACGGCGTCTGCGCCAAGAGTTTTAGCCATCCGGATTTCCGCCGGTGTTTCAAATGACGGGCCGCTGAACCACATGTAACAACCCTGGTGCAATTCGATATCGAGGTTTCTCGCGGTCGATTCCAGCCCGTCCCGCATGGTTTGATCGTATGCATTGGTCATGCCGACAAACCGTCCGTCGGTCTCCTCGCCGAACAAGGGGTTGGTGCCGGAAAAGTTGATGTGATCGGTGATCAACATGATGGAGCCCGGAGGCATCTCGGTGACGGTGGACCCGGCAGAATTGGTCAATAGCAACCGTTCAACGCCGGCGTCGCGCAGCGCTGTAAGGGCTGGTCTCATGACTGCAGCGTCGCCTTTTTCGTAGTAATGGCTGCGTCCTGAGAGCAGCAAAACCGGCTCCTTTTCCAGATGGCCCGCAATCAACTGCCCGGCATGACCGGAAACGCCAGACGCCGGAAATCCATCAAGATCAGCATAGTCGATACGGGCAACTGCATCGATGTCCTCAGCAAGCGATCCAAGACCAGAGCCCAAAATCAGTCCGGTGCGTGGCTTAAACCCGCCTAGCGCTTTGGCCAGATCGATCATGCGCCCTCCGAGAGACTAAATCCGCTGGGGAAGATGCTGGTAAATGGATGGCTTGAGACGACGCCGTTCCGGTCGCACAGCATCAAAACTGCATCTGACGTTGCAAACTCAGATAACCTTTGTCGACATCCGCCGCAGGGTGTGGCGCTGTCCTGCTTTTCGGCGACCACCAGCATGTGCGTGATCGATTTTTCCCCTGCCATGATCATGTGGCCAATGGCGGTGGTCTCGGCGCACCAGCCTTCCGGATAGGAAGCGTTTTCGATATTGCATCCGGAGTAAAGCGCTCCCGATTTCGTTCGCAGACATACGCCGACAGGAAATTCCGAATAGGGCGAGTGGCTCTTCGCCATTGCCTCCCGCGCCATCTCAAACATCGTCGTTTGCAGATCGGCTGGTTCCATAAGAGAAGTCGTCATGCGCTAACGCTCTTTCGTATAGGGCACACCGCCCGCCTTGGGCGGGATTGCTTTGCCAACAAAGCCGGCAAGCAAGACCACAGTGAGGATATATGGCAGAGCCTGCATGAGTTGTAGCGGTAGGACGCCAAGAAGCGGAAGCGCAACGCCTTGATAACGGATTTCGATAGCGCCCAGAAAGCCGAACAAAAGACACGCCCACATGGCCGCGACCGGCCGCCACTTGGCAAAAATCAAAGCCGCCAGTGCGATGAAGCCCCGGCCCGCCGTCATATCTTTCACAAACCCCGCCGACACGCCGATGGCAAGATAAGCGCCAGCCACGCCACACAGAGCTCCACAACAGATCACCGCGCGGTACCGTGCCCATGCCACGGAGATGCCTGCCGTATCAACCGCCGCCGGGTTCTCACCAACCGCGCGTAGCCGCAAGCCAAACCGGGTCCGAAACAAGACCCACCAAGTGACCGGCACCATGATGAAAGCGAAATACGCCAACAGATTGTGCCCTGAAATCAGCCCCTCATAGATCAGACCAATCAAAGGAACATCCGCAAGAGCGTTTGCAAACGGCAGTTCGATGGGAACAAACCGCGCTTCATTCGCAAGTTGCGGCGTGCGCCCCCCTTGGTTGAACCAAGCATTGCCAAGGAGCGCCGCTGCTCCCGCCGCAATGAAATTTATCGCAACGCCCGAGACGATCTGATTGCCTTTATTGGTAATGGACGCAAAGCCGTGGACGAGGGCGAGCAAGACAGACACCAAAATGCCGGCTCCAAGACCGACCCAAGCTGAACCGGAGACAGCTGCGGCTGCAGCAGCTGCAAAGGCTCCGCCCAACATTTTTCCTTCCAAGCCGATATCCACGATGCCCGAACGTTCGGAGTAAAGCCCCGCCAAACAGGCCAATAGGAGAGGTACGGAAGACCGGACCGTGAGGTCGAGAAGCTGGATAATGGTTTCCATCAAGCAGTCCCTGATTCCGTCGCGACAGCGGTGGCACCGTCATCACGTTTGGCAAAGACCCGCATTAAGGCTGGTCGGAACATGTATTCCATCGCCCCGGCAAAAAGGATCACGAGGCCTTGGATCATGATGATCATGTCGCGGGTGATATTGGGCATGTCGAACGCCAGTTCCGCACCGCCTTGATAAAGTGCGCCAAACAAAATGGCCGCTGGCACAATGCCGGCGGGATGGGACCGTCCCATCAGAGCCACCGCGATGCCCACGAAGCCCGCCCCCTCAACAAATTCCAGTTGTAAGCGCGCCTGATCGCCCATGACAGGGTTCAGGGCCATCATGCCAGCCAGCGCGCCCGACACCATCATGGCGACCACCACAACGCTGGTCTCGTTCATACCCGCATAACGAGCGGCGGGCGGGCTGATGCCCAGTGTTCTCATCTCGTAGCCAAAACGGGTGCGCCACACGAGAACCCATACAAGAAACGCCATCAGAAGCGCCAAGATGAAGGTGATGTTCAGGGGCGAGGCCCCCATTTCCAAACCGAAGGGGCGAAACAGCCAATCGAGTTTCGGTATCTGCGCGCCCGCCTCGAAGTCCCGCGATCTTGGACCGAGGTTGGCCGATTTTTGTAGGTAACCTGTCAGCAAATAGACCATGATCGCTGATGCGATGAAATTGAACATGATCGTCGTGATGACGATGTGGCTGCCGCGTTTGGCTTGCAAGACGGCTGGAATAAACGCCCAGGCCGCGCCGAACAACGCCGCTGCGATTATGGCCAGCGGAAATGTGAGATACCAAGGAAGCGTCGTGTCGAGAGACAGTGCGATCAGGCCAACACCGAGACCGCCAATATACGCCTGGCCCTCGCCACCAATGTTGAACAGGCCCGCATGAAATGCGACCGCAACCGCCAATCCGGTGAAGATGAAGGTGGTGGCATAAAACAGGGTGAAGCCGAGATTGTAACCGCCTCCAAATGCGCCTTGCACCAGCAGATAGGCTGCTTGAAACGGGTTTTCTCCGACAAAAAGCACGACAAGCCCGGAGATAAAAAATGCGACCATCACATTGATCAACGGCATCAAACCGTAGTCGACCCATTTGGGGAGGGTGTTGCTCATCAATCAGGGTCTCAAAGGCTGCGCGACAGACGAACGCGCATGGATTAGCGGCGGTCTCAGTGAAGTTTGGTCTCTACCGCTCCCGTCATCAAGTCCTGACTGGAAACGACCTTGCCATATTCACCGTCCAAAATGGACAAGGTCAATCCGTGAACTTGATCGGCGGTCCAGTTTTGGCCGTCCACCCCCCGCTGGGCGCGACTGGCCGTGCAGTCGTGCGGTATGAACACCATGAAGCCCAAGGCATGCGCCATGCGAATGGTGCTCTCTACAGCGCCTTCCAGCATGAGGCCACACATGACCAGTTCCGCGGGGCCTGCATCTTCCAACACCGCCATGAGGTCTGTTCCGACAAAGCCGTTATCCGTGCGTTTTTCGACCACCGGCTCATGGGAGAGGGGCGCAAGCCCTTTTTTGAACGCATGCCCCTCGGCTCCGGGCGCATCGGGCGCGTCCGGGTCCATGGCGTGATTTTGAAGATGCACGACCGGTTGGCCCATCTCCCGCCAATGAGCCAGCAGCGCTATCGCATTTTCTTCCGCTTGCATCTGTCCGCGTGGGCTAAAGGACGGATCATCCGCCGCCCTTTGAAAATCGATCAAGACCAGTGTTGCACTCATGTGATGGGTTCCAGTTCCAACTGCCCGCTTGCCGCGTCACCGTCAAAAAACGGATTGTAAGCGATCTCCCATAAGTGGCCGTCCGGATCGGAAAAATAACCCGAATACCCGCCCCAAAACACTTTTTGAGGTCGTTTGGTGGGCGCTGCGCCAAAACTGACCGCGTGATCAAAAAACGTGTCCACCGCAGATTCGCTGGGCAGGTTAAGCGCCAAGGTCACAGCGCGAAAGCCATGTCCATTATCGTCGATCCCCACGTCCTCCGCTAAAGCTGCACGCCCGTACAATCCTAGCACGATGGAGTGACCTGCCAAAAAAGTGACATTGTCTTGGCTTACTTTGGTGTTGGTCCATCCCAGTGCAACGTAAAACGCGGTCGCTGCTTTCAGGTCTGCAACGCCGAGGGTAATGATGGATATGTTTGCTTTTGGCAAAGTGGGATCAGCAACAGCCATGATTTGAAGCTTTCTTGGGTTTTGTGAACAGGACCGGCGTCAGCCCCGCCATGAACCATCGGCATACATCGCATCCAGCGCCTCGCGATAGTTCGGGTAGGCATAGGACATGCCCAGCACTGTCTTGGAGCGCTGGTTGGAAACACGCTTGTTTTCCCCATAAAAGCTGCGTGCCATGGGTGAGAGCTCGGCCGTCGCGAAATCCAATTCCGGCGGCGGTTCCGTCCCCAGCAAAGCGTGGGCGTGCGCCACAACGTCTTGGGGCGGGGCAGGCTCATTGTCCGTGATGTTAAACACCCCGGCGGACGCTTTTGGCATTCCCAAGGCAACAGCCTGCGCGATGTCGGCTGCATGGATGCGATTGAACACTTGACCAGGTTTTACCAACCTGCGAAATTTTCCACGGTCTGCAGACACCAGCGCATTTCGGCCCGGCCCATAGATTCCGGACAGTCGAAAAATCGCGAGAGGAATTCCGTGTTCTGCGCACACGGTTTGCCATTCCTGCTCGGCCCGTACCCGTTGCCGCGAACGGGAGGACGTTGGCTGGAGACCGGCCTCCTCGTCGATCCAAGCACCGTCATAGTTGCCGTAAACCCCCACCGTGGAGAGATAGCAGACCCATTCCAGTCTAGGCAGGAGGGTCTTTAAGTCTGGCAGGATCGACCCGCTTTGGTCCGCGAAAGCCTGCAAAACCGGGTCGACCGGGCGTCCTTCTATATTGCTGCCCTCATCACGTGGTGGCGCAACAGAAATCACCAAGTGCGTTGTGGTTTGCAACGCCTTCGAGAGAGTTGAACCAATCGTTTCGCCATCGAACTCCATTGGTTCAATTCCAAGTTTCGAAAGCTGATCAAACTTTTCTTTGGAACGCGTTGTTCCCCACACAGATGCTCCCCGATCTGCGGCTAGCGCACCGATGTGCTTGCCAGAAAAACCGGCTCCAAAAATGCCCAGGCGCATGTTGGCCAAGTCTGTCACAGCGTCACTTTCTCATCGTTCAGTTCGGATAAGGCCCACTGAGCTGCATCACGCACAACGACATTGGGCGTATCAAGATGCTCGCTGACGGATGGGATCAACGCTGGATCACCGGAATTTCCGGCAGCAATCAGGCAATTGCGAATAAACCGATCCCGCCCGATGCGCTTGACTGGAGATCCGCTAAACCGCTGACGAAACGCGGTATCATCATCGCCCAAAAGATCGGCCAAGGCGGGTGGCGCCGAGAGGTCTGTTCCTTCCGGCGTTGCCAATTTGGCCTCCGAGGCTTGTTTGGCAAACTTGTTCCAAGGACAAACCGCCAAACAATCGTCGCATCCATAGATGCGGTTGCCCATCGCCCTGCGGTATTCGACCGGTATCGGACTTGAGTGTTCGATGGTGAGATAAGAAATGCAGCGCCGCGCGTCCAACTGGTAAGGCGCTGGGAAAGCGTTGGTCGGACAAATGTCGAGACAGGCTCGGCAGGAGCCGCAATGATCAGTCTCGGGCGTATCGGGATCCAATATGAGATTGGTGAAAATGGAACCCAGAAACAGCCACGACCCGTAATTGCGCGAAACCAAATTGGTATGCTTGCCCTGCCACCCAAGACCGGCCCGTGCCGCCAATGGCTTTTCCATGATGGGTGCCGTGTCCACAAAGACCTTGGCCTCAATCGCATTGGCTGTTTCGATATCGAAGCGGCGAACACCCGCCAACACTTTTGACGCAAGAGTCTTCAACCGACCTTTTATGACGTCATGATAGTCTTTGTGGCGCGCGTAGACCGAAACCGTTCCCCGATCAGGGTGCTTGAGCGAGTCCAACGGATTTGTTTCAGGTCCGTAATTCATCGCCAGCACAATGATAGATTGCGCTTCTGACCAAAGGTTCTGGGGGTGACTGCGCCGTACAAGTGTGTCCTGCATCCATTCCATTGTGCCGTGGTGCCCCGCCTTCACAAAGGCCTCCAAGCGCGGTTTGAGGTCTTCATGTCCATGCGCTGGTACGATGCCAACCTGGTCGAAACCCAACGCCTTGGCCTCACGCTCCAACACCCCACGCAAAGCGGATTGTCGGGACGGCGATAAAGCGGGAGCTGCGCTCAAAAGTCCAAATCAACGTAGTGGGAAACGGGCGGTATGCCGCGTAAACGATCTGATAAAAGTGAGCGGAACGCCGGGCGGGATTTCATCCGCGCATACCAGTCTTTCAAAGCGGAATGATCTGCCCAATCCACTTCACCCAGATAATCCAACACTGATAGCGACGCCGCTGCAGCCATATCCGCACAAGATAAAGACGAGCCGCCCAGCCAATTGCGGGTGCCAGCCAGCCAATCGATATATTGCAAATGATACCGGATATTGGTGCGCGCCGCGCGCAGGGCTTGGCTGTCGGGTGGTCCTCCCCCCTGTGCCTCCGGTATCAGTCTTTTCGTCACCCGTTCCCGCACCACATAGCGCACGACTTCGTTTTCCAGTTTGTCCAGCATCCAGTCGTTCAAACGCCGCATCTCGGCCCGTGCCAGTGCATCCTCTGGAAACAGCCGGTTGCCCCTTTGCAATGGCCCCTGCGTTTCATCCAAATATTCAGCGCAGACCTGCGCCCCGATAATTGCCCGGTCTCCATCCGCCATAACCGGTAGCGTCGCTGCTGGATTAACATCCAAAAACGCTTCCCGCCGGTCCCAAATGGCTTCCTCGTGAAGGGTTGTTTCCAACCCGTATTCACCGAGAATCAAGCGCACCATGCGTGAGCCGGTGGACATTGGATGGTGAAAGAGCGTGTACATCGAAGCCGCCTTTGCGCTTTGTTCTATCAATCTATAGGAGGCCCGTAAGAGTGCGGCAAGTGAGCCGATTCGGCTCATCTTAGGCCGAAGTTTGGCCGATAGACGGGGTGACCATGAGCCTGGAACAGATTCTCGTTTTGGCCATCGTGCAGGGTTTGACCGAGTTTCTTCCCGTGTCCTCTTCGGGTCACCTGATCCTCATTCCCGCCTTCACCGGTTGGGCTGACCAAGGCATCATTACCGACGTGATGGTGCATGTGGGCTCTCTTGTGGCCGTGATCGTCTATTTCTGGCGCGATGTGCTCTCGCTGGCCGCTGGGTGTGGTGATATCGCTCGCGGTCGCGTAACGCCCCGCTCGCGCATGGCGACCTATATTGCTCTGGCCACCATTCCCGCTTTGGCCTTCGGTGCCGTGCTGAAGTTTTCTGGCATTTCAGCGGGCATTCGTGGCGTTGAAGTGGTTGCGTATGGCGGCATCTTCTTTGGCATCCTGCTCTACGTGGCCGATGTGGTTGGCAAGCGCGTCAAAAAAATGGAAGATATGACGCTCAGCCCGGCCTTGATGATCGGCTTGGCGCAAGCCGTCGCGCTGATACCCGGCACCAGTCGGTCGGGCATTACCATGACGGCAGCGCGTTTTTTAGGCTTTGAGCGGGCGGAAGCGGCGCGTTTCTCGTTTTTGTTGGGCATTCCAGCAATTGCCGCAGCGGGCTTGTTTACGGCGTTGGAGGCGGCACAACAGGGGTCGGGCATTCCACCCGGCGCGCTTTGGGCTGCGTTCTTCTCATTCTTCTCGGCCATTGCGGCCATTGCGATCTTGATGGCGTTGGTCAAACGCACCTCGTTTTTGATCTTCGCAGTTTACCGTGTGGTGCTTGGCTTGTTGCTGTTGGCCATGCTCTACAACTGGGCACCGGGCATTTTACCGTCGCTTTCCAGCAGCGTCTGATTGGATCAAACGATGGGTGGCCGCCCCTTAGCTTCGGCAGTTATATGCGCTTCGATCAGCATCGTGCGGTTTTCAACTTCCGCCCGTTTGAAGTCATGGTCAACTGTCACGGCAATGTCTCCGGCACCTGCATTTTTGGCCAATTGAAAGGCATCTTGTTTGACTGCCTTTTCAGCCGCACGGGTCGCCGTCTCCTCGTCCAAAAATGGTGAGTCGATACCGGTCACGTGAAAGCGTCCTTCGGCGGGCTGGGTGATCACGCGCTGTGCTTGCATACGGATGTTGCCCGCAACGGCACCCACAGCATTCGCGACATCTGCGTGGTTAGGGATGATGGCTTCAACACCACAGCCCTTTGCCGCCTGTGGATGGTATAGCGCAGCCGAGGCCCCCAAACCGATGAGTGGACGGTCCAAATGGGTTTCGGTTTTGACGAACGGTTGTGGGCCTTCCTCGTTCGGGTTTTCACCCAAGTTTTGATCAAGCGAGTGTTGTATCAGAGGATGGGCGATCAGGCTTGCTCCGTCCTGATCGTCGAGCGCAAAGGCGGTTTGCAGCACCACTTCCGCGGAACGACGTTCCACCCGTTTCAAGATACGGCTGGCAAGCTCTTCGGCTGACGCGGCCAACGGTTGCCCGCTCCCGTCCCGTTGTCTGGCGAACAGACGCAGTGCTTTGGTCGCCGCCTCCGTATCCCAGTCCGGACCGTGTGCAAACATGCGTGCGGCATCACTGGGAGTAACGGCGCTGATTTGAACCAATCCGGTTTGCACCAGCCGACGCAGGGCGCTTCGGTCCGTTGCGGTCTGCAACAACCGATCCAGAGCCACCGGCACAGCCTTCCCCTTGGCTTCTGCGGCGCACTGCAGCTTGGCATAAAGCGCACTTTCCTTTTGGCCTAACCCGCTTGCCAATTGATCGGCTCGGGAAATACCGGTGCATCGCGCGAATTGCCCGTCATAGCGACCGTTGAGCGAAGACGCCAATTGCTGGTCCAGAACAGTGTGGACGCAGTCTCCATGATCGACAGCAAGTAGGCTGACAGGCACAACGCGCGCCGGACCCAGATCAAGGATGGGCTGCAACGCCGAACCACCAAGATTGATCTGCGAATCTCCACCCAGTCCGTATGTGTGCATGGCCACGGCTTCCACCATGGTGCGAAACCCGCCCACCATCGCCCCATCGGGATCAAGCCGTGGACGACCGTTACAGAGTACCGCCACATCCGATGTCGTGCCGCCGATATCGTTGACGAAAGCGTTCTGCACCCCGGTCAAAAACGTGGCCCCGACCAAACTGGCAGCTGGCCCGGAAAGGATCGTCTCTATGGGCCGTTCAGCAGCAAAGGTCGCGCTCACAAGCGCGCCATCGCCGCGCACCACCATCAATGGCGCTGTGATGGTGCGCTGTGCCAAATAGCCTTGCGTTGCCGAAATTAGGCCTGTGATCATTGGGATCAAACGGGCGTTGAGCACGGTGGTCAACGCCCGTTTGGGTCCGTTGAGGCGCGCCGACAAGGTGTGACTGCAGGTCACCGGCAGGCCTGTGCGTTCCGCCAAAAACGCGCGAACTGCCATTTCGTGGGCTGGGTTGCGAACGGCGAAATATCCCGCAACGGCAAACCCGCTCACTTGGTCTTTTAAGTCATCGATACACGCTTCCAATGGCGCGAGATCAAGAGGCGTTTGTTCTTGACCGTGCGGCCCGTGGCCACCCGAAATTGCAACCACTGGCGCGGAGCCAAGCGCCTCATCCAGTCCGGCTCTCGTCAGGTCTTTGTCCGAAAACCCGATAGAGACAAAAGCAATCGGACTGCCTTGTCCCTCCACCAGCGCATTGGTGGCTAAAGTTGTCGAGATGGAAACCAGCCCAATGTCTTGCGGTTTGACAGGATCGGCACCGTCCAGTGGCGCGTCCAACACAGCGTCCACCGCGCCGCGAATGCCCAGCGCCAGATCGTGGCGCGTTGTTAGACTTTTGGCCTTCGCCAGCACGGCTCTATCCGCCGAAGCGCCATCCCGCACCAGGGCGGCGTCCGTATACGTGCCGCCGGTATCGATACCCAGCAAGATCGCCATGTGCGTGAACCGTTGAGACTGCTTTAGAGCGTTGTGGGCTATACTACGCGATCGGCAAAGGGCAATTCAGCCGTCAAATTTCAACTATCCGACGTAGCCATTGCGTCTTGCGCCCTGCGAACGGTCAATGTGTCTTCCCACGCGAGAGCGTCTGCGATGATCTGATCGAGGTCGTTATAGCGCGGCTTCCAGTTGAGGCGTGATTGCAAACGGCTGGCATCCGCGACAATCGCTGGAATGTCACCTGCACGTCTGGGCATCATGCGCACCTCAAAGTCGTTTCCTGAAATCCGTTTAACAGCCTCCACCACTTCCAGAACCGACGCGCCTTTTGTGTAGCCCGCATTGGCGGTGAACTTTCGCCCGCCGTCCCGCAGGAACTTGAGAGCCACGTAGTGGGCGTTCGCCAGATCGGCCACGTGAATAAAATCGCGCACGGCGCTGCCATCGTGGGTGTTGTAATCGGTGCCATAAACCTCAAACCAGGGGCGTTTTCCCGTGGCAGCCTCGCAGGCCAGTTTGATCACATGGGTGGCGCCCTTGGTGGATAGGCCCGTGCGTCTCTTAGGATCAGCACCTGCCACGTTGAAATACCGCAACATCACGTAACGCAAACCATGAGCCGTTGCGACGTCGCGGATCATGGTCTCGCTCATCAGTTTTGAATTGCCATAAGGCGACAGCGGTCCAAGCGGTCCATTTTCGTCCACCGGGTCCAGCGTTTCTGGCGGTGAGTAGACAGCCGCCGTGGACGAGAAGATGAACTGATCAACCCCGCAGGCCACGGCACTTTCCACCAGCGCTCGCGTTTTCCCGGTGTTATTATCGTAATATTTGAGCGGATTTTCCAGGGATTCCGGCACCACCACAGACCCGGCAAAATGCACGATCGCATCCACCTTGTGATCCTTGATGATCGAATGCACCAACACATCATCCGCCACATCGCCGCGCACAAATGTGGCTTGCGGTGCGACGGCCCATTCAAACCCGGTCACCAGATTGTCCAGCACCACAACGTCGTCGTTGTGGTCGATACATTCCCAAACCATATGGCTGCCAATGTAACCGGCACCTCCGGTGATGAGCACGCTCATGGCTCGCATCCTTGTCCGTCTCAAATCTGGCCGTAAGGATGCCACACAGACCATACGAAGCGGTTAAACGGTTTGGCTGTCGATCAATGCCACCAATGTGGAGAGACGATCCGCC
>JBCBYZ010000136.1:0-9061 GCA_039815595.1 Pseudomonadota bacterium
ATCGAGCATCTGCACCCCCAAATCATGCTCAAAGTCGCTCTCTTGATACTGGCGCAATAAGATCACCAAAAATTTTTCCACCAAAATCAGCGGAGGATTGTGCCGAAGCATTGGGAAATTAATTTTAAGTGCGTAACCCCTTTCACGTGACCATTTTATAGTACTCCCATCGAAATTCTCTTCGCCCGCATTTATGGGAAATCCATGTACTTCTTCTAAAACATCATAAAAATATGGACTTATCTTTGCGTAAATATCTACAACGTCCAAATCACCCCATTCCTCGATGAGCTTAAATAATTCTCTTTGGAACTCTCTGTATTTCTTGGTTCTAAAATCAATTTTTACGATGTCTTCGATATGCTTGTACATAAGAATAGGATACGCAACGCACACACCTAAAATTAGTTTTTCACGCATGGTTGGGCCAATGAAATGTATTTTTTGTGCCGGGTCTTGAGTATGTGATTTGCCAAAATCTCGACCGTAAAAAATAGCAGAAAGTCGCGTCCGTACATGCTTTCGCATGTGGCTCGACATACCCTGATCTTTAATCGAGAACACATCCTGCATTAGTGCTTTTTCCACACGCACTTTTTGCTCAGGAGTGTCTATCAGCGCTCCAGTCAACCGCCTATGTAAGATGAACTCGCTTAGAGGCATTGCATTAGCGCAAACCGCCCCAAACGCGGCAGGGCCTTCTGATTTCAAGAAATCATCTGGATCCTGCCCAGTCGGCAACGCTATGAATTTCGCTCCGCGAGTTTCATCAAATCGCGGCAGTATAAGGTCAACGCTTTTTTCAGCGGCCCGCCGCCCAGCACTATCCCCGTCAAAGCACAAAATTGGCTCCCTGCTAACACGCCACGCGAGTTCCAACTGGTTTTCGGTCAACGCCGTCCCAAGTGGCGCAACGGCATTTTCAAACCCTGCCGCCGCAAGCGCGATCACGTCCATGTAACCTTCGCACACAATCAGGCTGCCATCCTTGCCGCTCGCCTTGCGCGCCCGCGCGTAATTGTAGAGCACGTTGGACTTGGAAAAGAGATCAGTCTCCGGCGAATTCAGATACTTGGCAGGCACATCGGCGGACAAAGCACGCCCGCCAAAAGCGATCACCCGCTCCCGCGCGTCCAAAATCGGAAACATGATCCGATCGCGAAACCGGTCGTAGGACACAGCAATTTCCGGTCCGAACACCACGAGCCCACAGGCTTCAATCTTTTCTTTCTCAACACCTTTGGCGGCCAGATGCTCTTTCAAGGCCGAGCGGCTTTGAGGTGCATAGCCAAGCCCAAACGCCTGTTGCACGCCGGTGGACAGACCCCGGTCCCGCAAATAAGCCCGCGCTTTCGCGCCATCCGCGGTTTGCAATTGCTGCTGGAAAAATGCAGCCGCCATGGTCATCACATCGTAAAGGCTTGCCCGTTTGCGTTCCCGCGCTTCCGCCTTCGGATCAACGGCCGGCATGGGCACACCGGCTTCCTCAGCCAGCCGTTCCACCGCTTCGGGGAAGCTTAAGCCGTCCAGTTCGGTCATGAAGCGAAAATGATCACCCGAAGCCCCGCACCCAAAACAATGGTATCGTCCCTTGGCGTTTTCGCAGTGGAATGATGGCGATTTTTCACCGTGAAACGGGCAACAGGCCCAAAAGTCACCCTTGGACGGATTGGACTTCTTGCGGTCAAACGTAACCCGCCGCCCCACCACATCCGCAATGGGGATCCGAGCCCGTATCTCTTCAAGAAAATTCTGGGAAAACCGCATCCCGTAACCTTAGCATAGGTCACCCAATGTCAACATCACTCCGAAAGATCGACGATTAATCGATCGGACCAAAAAACTGAATCCACCACGAATAGCGATAGTGTCGTTTTTTGGTCCCAAGCCGACACGAAGAACACGCATTGAAGCGTTTGGTAAATGGCTCCAAGCAAGCGCGTAAGGCACTATGCAGACTTGTTCGCTTATTCGATCTCGTTAGCAGAGGTTGCGATCATTCTGGAAAACTCTGGAGTGTCCAGCCCCGCGCCAAAACGCTCTTGGCTCTTCAGGCTGTCGGCACCGAACTCGAACATCAAACCAATGCGGAACTCGTTGACGTGGGGCGCATCGGATTCATCGGATGTATCGTAGAAATAGTTATTGTAGCGAGCGAATACGGTCGCAGGGATAGAGGTCAACTGGTGCTTCAGTTCAGCTTCAAAGCCATAAACGCTGACGTCACCATTGCCGCTATTGGGCCGATCGCCATAAACGTAGCTACCCGCCAAGCTCAGGCTTGTACGCTCGCTGAAATAGTACGACCCTTTCAGCCGAACGAAAAACGCATCTTCAATGGTCTCTGTTTCGGAGTCATCGCTGTCGAGAAAGCCGCCTTGGCCGTACAGGGTGAAATTATCCCAGTAGTACTGCCCCTCCAAACCGATGAAATAAAACGGAATTGCGGGATCATCATTATCGCCGTTGTCCCAAGCGGCACCCGCTCCACCAAACACGCCGATCAAGTGTGAGCTTGGATCGCGGTAGCTAAGATGCACTGCGCCCATCAATTCGCCGGTGGTGCTGTCATCGTCGGAGCCGATACCCAGCGGCAATTCCGCCGAGACATCGAACTGAGCGCTCACTGTATTGGAAAACGGAACGGAAACCGCGCCAATCAGCCCCAACAGCGGGACCTCGGTATCGTCAGTATCAACCTGATCTTCTTCGTAAAAATTGTAGCCGGTGTAAAACCCAAGCCGACCTGCCAACACCAACTCATTAAACGCCATATCGGCTGCAGAAATGCTCTTGTGTTGAAGATTGAGGTTTTGGTCCTGCGCTAAGGCGCTCCCAGCAATCGAAACGGCGGTAAGACACACCGAGCCCACAAGCGCATTCTTAAGCAATGTTGTCATTGTAACGGCCCGTGTTCTTGGCGCTGTGGCGTTTCCATTATTGAAAAAATACCACCGCTCCAGTTCCAGCTCAAGCTTGCGGGAAACAAAGCATCAATTGAATTTCCGAATGTAGCGGCAAGAGCACACTTGAGCGAGGTGAAGAGAAAACCCGCGTAAAGACGTTTCTCAAACGCAAAAACCCCGTTCCAAGCTTCGGATAGGTCCGGTTCTACATCACATCCAAGTCGAGAAATTGAAGCTTTGACACCAAGTCTGCTCCGTCCTTGCCGATGCGGTAGGACACGTTGAACGTGCGACCGTAGCGTTTTGGGATCGATCCGAACACCACACCTGGAATCGCGGCACGTCCTGTTCCGTTGAGCACCACCCTGCGCCGGGTGTGTTTGGCGCACTGACCGACCGCCTTTTTCCAGTCTTCGGCTCGGCCTTCTCCATAGGCAGCGGCCAATACCAGCGCCTTCACCGGGCCCACCTTGCGGGTCACAGCTATGATGGTCGCATTGTGCGATCTGCCGACCACAAAATCCTGACAAGGGGCAGCAATCCGCTTCGCCAGATCGGACTTACGCCAAAGCATCTTAGCGTCATCATCCGGCAAAAAATCTGCGGCTTTGTCGGCCCGTCCGGACAGGCCACCGGAATACGTCCGACCGAACACAAAGCCTGGCAAGACTTCGATCTTATTGACCTGATCCAAGCCCAAGACTTTGCGATCCAGATCGGCCGCAGTCTGATTGGGCACCGTATAGATGAGGCTAAACTGACCATCTTCCAGCAACGCTTGCAGATTTCGGTAGAGTAACATGGCCGCAAAAGCCGCATTGGGAACGGCATCGACGAAAAGATCGCCGAGCAGAGCGATTCGGCGACCGTCTGCCAAAGACCTAATCATCACCACCGCCTGCCCGATGCGGGTTGCATCATCGTGCACAGACAGAATCACGCTGTCGCGGCCAAAGCCCTTTTGATAGCGCCAAGCAAGATCATGTGGAGGCGGTTTGAGATCACGCCGACCGTAGGCTGCCCGAATAGACGTGCCTATGGTTGGATAATCCAACTCGTCCGGGGTGTTATGAACAACGGTAAGCGCCATGTGCCGTCAGTGCGCCGGAATGCCGCCCCATGCAAGGGCGGCCCAAGTTTGGATCAAAGAGCGCCGACTAACCCAAGAGTTCCTTAACGACTGCGCTGGCTTTCCCGACGTCCAGTTTACCGGGATAGCGCTCCTTCAGGGCGTTCATACACTTGCCCATATCGCGCAGGCTTTCGCCGTTTACGTCCGCAACGACTGCCGCGCAGGCCTCGCGCACCTCCGCTTCATCCATCTGTACCGGCAGATAATCACGAATGATTGCAATTTCTTCGCGCTCCTGCTCCGCAAGTTCCAAGCGATGCTGCTCCTCGTAAATTTTGGCCGATTCTTCCCGCTGTTTGATCATCTTGACCAAAATTTGCAGGATCTCCTCGTCCGTCACCCGCTCCTGGCCTTTGCCACGGGCGTGGATGTCACGGTCCTTGATAGCAGCATTGATGAGCCGCAACGTCGCCAGACGCCGCTTTTCACCGGCCTTCATGGCCGCTTTCATCCCATCGGTCAGCACAGTGCGCATCACATTTCACTCCAAAACAGCCATCGCATACCGCGACAAGCTTGAGGAACCGCCAGCAAGACAAACTACAGCCGCACACAAGCAGGCGCAATTCACCGAAGTGTCAATTGTTCCTCAGATCGCCTCAAGATGGCATCTCATGGGATAGCCAGCACGCCGATCTCCCAACGATGTCTTTGGTGGAAAACATCACGGGAGAGAACGCGCGCAAACAGGCTTCCCTCTTTTCAAGCGACAACTGGGTGCTGTAGACGTCGCGGTCAAGACGGCGTGCGGTCTCACCCACGCACATCCCCCATGCAGCAAACGCAACCCGGAAAGATGCGCTTGCAGGAGCAGACGAAGCCATGAGCACGCAAAACACATCGCCGAACGAGAATGCGGAGACGGCACCAGCCCCTTGGGCACCTCACACTGCAACCGCAGTCTTGGTGCTTGCCGATGGCACCGTGATTGAGGGCCGGGGCGTTGGCGCAACCGGAAAAGCCGTTGCCGAAGTGTGTTTCAACACCGCCATCACCGGCTATCAGGAAATCCTCACGGACCCTTCCTATGCCGGCCAGATCGTCACGTTCACGTTCCCGCACATTGGGAATGTGGGTGCCAATGACGAAGACTTGGAAACGCTCAACCAACAGGCGGATGATCGGGTCTTGGGTGCCATTTTTCGTGAACCGGTTACCAACCCGTCCAACTACCGCGCTGCCAGCCATTTTGATGAATGGCTGAAAGCCAAGGGCATTATAGGCCTGTGCGGCATCGACACCCGTGCCCTCACCGCCCACATCCGCGAGAACGGCTTGGCCAACGCCGTGATTTGCCACGACCCAGAAGGCGCGTTTGATCTGCCGGCCTTGAAGGTACAGGCCGCAGAATGGTCCGGTCTGGAAGGCCGCGATCTGGTGCCCGGCGTCACCAGCGGCGAAACCAACGCATGGGCCGAGGCCCCTTGGGCATGGGATCGCGGATTTGCCACTGTGAAACCGGAAAGTGGCGACGCTTCCTTCCACGTTGTGGCCTATGATTTTGGCGTGAAACGCAACATCTTGCGTCTGCTCACCGGCCTCAACTGCAAGGTCACGGTTGTACCAGCCACGGCTTCAGCGGACGACGTCATGGCGCTTAAACCCGACGGCATTTTCCTGTCCAACGGCCCCGGAGATCCGGCAGCAACCGGAGCCTATTCGGTTGACCAGATTAAAGTGCTGGTCGCATCGGGCTTGCCGGTGTTTGGCATTTGTCTGGGTCATCAGATGCTGGCTTTGGCCCTTGGCGCGACGACCATGAAAATGCACCAAGGCCATCACGGCGCAAACCATCCTGTGAAGGATAACACAACGGGCAAAGTCGAAATCGTGTCCATGAACCACGGATTTGCTGTGGACCGCGAAAGCCTGCCGGAGGGTGTGGAAGAAACCCATGTCTCCCTGTTTGACGGCACCAATTGCGGTTTGCGCCTCACAGGAAAGCCCGTCTTTTCCGTCCAGCACCACCCCGAAGCTTCCCCCGGCCCACAGGACAGTCATTATTTGTTCCAGCGTTTTGTGAACCTGATGCGGTCGCAAAAGGGTTTGGACGCCGTCAACAAGCGGGCTTAGGGCCGTTTCCGTTCAAACAGAAACAGTTCTAACCAAAAATCTTCGTATTGCACTGGTCAACGCGACCGCTCTCGTAGCCGCGCAGGAACCACGCGCGGCGCTGTTCCGACGTGCCGTGGCTGAAGCTTTCGGGCACAACATAGCCTTGGATGCGCCGTTGAATCGCATCGTCACCAATCTGCATGGCCGCGTTCAACGCCTCTTCCAGATCGCCGGTCTCCAGCAGGCCTTTTCTCTCCGTGAAATGCGCCCAGATGCCGGAGAAACAATCGGCCTGTAGCTCAACCCGCACCGACATTTGGTTGGCCTCTGCCTTACCCATGGTGCGGCGCATCTGGTTGAAGCGTGGCAGAACACCGATCACGTTTTGCACGTGATGGCCCACCTCATGCGCGATCACATAGGCCTTGGCAAAATCCCCCCGCGCGCCAAACTTGCGCTCCAGCGTTTGGAAAAAATCCGTATCCAGATACACCTTGCTATCGGCAGGGCAATAAAACGGACCGGTCGCCGAACTGGCCAAACCGCAAGCGGAGCGCACAGACCGCGAAAACATCACCAAATTGGGCTCGGGATAGTTGCGTCCCTGCTGCTGAAAAATTCCGTTCCAAACGTCCTCGGTCTCGGCCAGAACCACGCCAACAAATTGCTTGATCTCATCATTGGTGGACACACGCGTGTTGTTTTGCGGCCGTCCGTTGATGTTTGGCAACGGGTTGGGCGCACGCACTTGCTCGCTTTGACGGGTGGGCTCCGGCATCAACGAACCGCCACCACCGGCCATCATGTCCAGCGGATTGATGCCGCAAGAACGCAACAGGAAGAAGCCGATCACCAACAGAATAATCGTACCAAACCCGCCGCCGGACGCCCGGCGCATGCGACTGCCACCCGGCGTGTTGCCAACACGGCCTCGACCGAGCCCACCGGGAAACCGGAACCCACCCCGGTTGGAGCGCCCGCCGCTGCTGCCACCGCGCACATCCTCAATGTTAGAACTCTCACGTCTGCCGCGCCAACGCATACCCAGTCTCCCACCGCCCAAACAAACGCGGTTAAAATTTCGCTAGAGACCAGCGTAAGTGGTTTAATCTTGCATTTGAAGGGTAAAATCAGGCACGCGATGGGACTGGGCTTGCCGTCGTTTCAAGACTGGCAAATCCCTTGCGCTCAGCTACAGTAAACACCAATCAAACACTTAAAGCTTGTATCTTTGACAAAAGACACTTCACCTGGTTGGGCCGATGCAGTCTTGAGCGTGGACTTTGTTCTAATCGTTTTGGGTATAATGGCCATCGCGATCCCCTATTACCTGTACATATTGCGTCAGCAAAGAGAGCGGCTTGACAGCGCAAGTGACCGTCAGACTGTTCGCGACGAACTAATCGCGATGGATGGCTATGCCCGCCACCGCGCCCGCCTTCGAAAAACCAGCACGCGGCTGCAAACGTTCTTCGGGCCAAAATGGTCATGGAAAGCGTATGACCGTTGTTTAGCGATTGCACTCTGCTATCCGCTGCTTGTGTTCA
The DNA here is from genome assembly GCA_039815595.1 of Pseudomonadota bacterium. Taxonomy (GTDB): domain Bacteria; phylum Pseudomonadota; class Alphaproteobacteria; order Rhizobiales; family Rhizobiaceae; genus Pseudahrensia. The sequence goes on from JBCBYZ010000136.1 coordinate 7,641, forward strand.
TATCCACATGGCTGGTGACGGGCGACGGACGGTTGGGTGGAGAAAACATCCTGCCAGCAGAACTGGAGTTATCAAATCGCATCCTGATCGCGGCACTATTGATTGGGCAGTTCGGCGTAACCATTTTTACATTCCTGCGCTTGGATGCAATTGAAGCCATCCTGAAGTCAGGCTTGACTCGTCTGGTTCGTAAAATGTTCCCTTCTTCAAATTCTGCCGCAGATCGTTTTGGTGCTGCGGCAGAATTTGGTGCCGGTGCCGTTGCCGTTGCCGGTGCCGTTGCCGTTGCCGGTGCCGGTGCCGGTGCCGTTGCCGTTGCCGGTGCCTTTGCCGTTGCCTTTACCTTTGCCGTTGCCGGCATATTGCCTGCTGAAGCAGCTGTTGTCTGGTTAACTTTTTTTGCTGCTCTTCCAGTTGCTAACGCAATTGCGGATTGGGGTTCATGGGCTTTGACCCGGTGGTTTATCGAGCGCGCTGCAAAGGCAAGACAAGACCCAACGAACAGAACCACCATCGCACTGGATATCGTGTGGGACATGATCGCCGCATGCCTGTGCTTGATACTCTTGGCAGCTCTTTTGCCCTTGGCACTCTTGATCCTAAATTGGGGTTTGATCGCATTTTTCGACCGCTCAATAGACTGGCAAGCCTATGTGACCGCAGCAAGAGAGGACCCGTTTGGCCAAGGTCTGCTGGTGTGGTTGATGTTGGGCACAACGCTCGTCCCCACAATTGTCCACCTCGCCCTTGGTCTATGGGCTGTGCTTCTCTTCCTTTGTTCGGGTGATCGGGAGTTCGCCAAGCAAATCGAAGTCGGCGAAGCTGACAAAACCTGGATCCAACTCGCGGATGAGGCGTTCAAACGTGGCGTCAAAGACGGACCATTTCGCCCGGATTTGCGTGATAAAATAGTAAGCCGCTTAGTGTATAACAAACTCCTGTGGCTGCCTTCCTTGGCGGTTGCTGCGTTGAGCATTGTGACAATAGCGTATGGCCTGATCCAGGTTGCTGACCACTACGGCGCTGTGCTGGAAACTGCAGCCCTATGCGGCGGCCTTACAGATGCATGCCCTCTGTGGTGACCGGCGAGCCGGCCAGACCCATCGCTTTCCACGCAAATTGGCTTGTCGGGGGTTCCGCTCAAAAGGGCTTTACCCTATACGGCGCTTCTAGCCTCATCTGTTAGACACGCACCCCCGGCCCTGCCACGCAGAACCGGCGCTTGGTGCAGCCATGCCGAAAGACGCACGCTATGCCCAAACGCCAGGACATCGACGCCATTTTGATCATTGGCGCGGGACCCATTGTGATCGGGCAGGCCTGCGAGTTCGACTATTCCGGCACACAGGCCTGTAAAGCCTTGCGTGCAGAAGGCTACCGGATCGTGCTGGTGAACTCCAACCCGGCCACCATCATGACCG
>JBCBYZ010000039.1:0-24169 GCA_039815595.1 Pseudomonadota bacterium
AGAGCGAAGAAATAGGTGTCGGAGACATCGCTCGCTACGCCGCTGATGTGCCCCACTCAATCGCCGCGCTGAACGGCCCCGCCCGGATTTTTTTGATTGTGAAACCGAGCTAATCGTTAGGCTCAGCAGCTAAACTGGCGTCACGCATTTTCACTATTGCAGACGTTTTTCCGTTATGACAGATATTGGGTCTTCACGGAGTATCCAGATGCCCAACGCATTTCTCGCTGATATCGCAGACACGTTAACGGAAATCGAGGCCGACGGACTTTACAAGTCAGAACGGCAGATCACCTCGGCGCAGGCCAGTTCGGTTGCGGTACAAGATCGGCGGGTGATCAATCTTTGTGCCAACAACTATCTTGGCTTGGCCAACCACCCTGCCCTTATAGCAGCAGCCTCCAAAGCGATGGATCAACACGGCTTCGGCATGGCCAGCGTCCGCTTTATTTGTGGGACACAGGACCTCCACCGCGATCTGGAACAGCGCCTTGCGGCCTTCTTGGAAAAAGACGACAGCATCCTGTTTGCAGCCTGCTTTGACGCCAATGGCGGTCTGTTCGAACCGCTCTTGGGCCCTCAAGATGCAATTGTTTCCGACAGCCTCAACCACGCCTCCATCATCGACGGCATACGGCTCTGCAAGGCCAAGCGTTACCGCTATACAAACAACGACATGGCCGACTGCGAAGCGAAACTGCAAGACGCCAAAGCGGCTGGCGCACGGCACATCATGATTGCCACCGATGGTGTGTTTTCCATGGATGGAACACTGGCCAACCTTTCCGCTTTGAGGCAACTCGCGGACACGTATGACGCTGTGCTGATGGTGGATGATTGTCATGCCACAGGGTTTATGGGCACCAGCGGCGCTGGTACCCCGCAGCACTTCGGTGTCAACGTCGATGTCTTAACCGGCACATTGGGAAAAGCCTTGGGGGGAGCCATCGGTGGCTATATCGCAGGCCCGCAACCGGCAATCGACCTACTTCGTCAACGGGCGCGCCCCTACTTGTTTTCCAATTCGCTGCCACCCGCCATCGTGGCCGCCGGTATGGAAGCCATTCAACTGGTGGAAAAGGGTGAGGAGCTGCGAGCGAGACTTTTTGAAAACGCTGCCTACTGGCGCGCGGGTTTAACCGAGTTGGGGTTTGATCTTCTACCGGGCGAGCACCCCATCATTCCAGTGATGTTGGGGGAAGCTCAGTTGGCGCAAGACATGGCGAGCCAGCTGTTTGAAGAAGGGGTCTACGTGTCCGGGTTCTTTTTTCCGGTCGTGCCGCACGGGCAGGCGCGTATCCGCACCCAGATGAACGCAGCGCTCACAAAGGAAGAGTTGGACAGCGCGCTGGCAGCATTCGCCAAGGTAGGCCGATCGCTCGGCGTGATCACATGATCGCAAACAAGATGAAGGCCCTGGCCAAAACCCAACCGGGCGAAGGCCTTAGGATGGTTGACGCTCCGGTGCCGACAATCGGGCCGGACGAAGTGCTCATCCACATCAACAAGACCGGCATTTGCGGCACAGACATTCATATCTGGAACTGGGACGAATGGGCGGCCGCCACCGTGCCGATGCCGATGATTACAGGCCACGAATTCGCCGGTGAAATCGTAGAACTGGGCCACGAGGTCAAGGGACTGCGCATCGGACAGCGGTGCTCGGGCGAAGGCCATCTGATTGGAAATGATAGCCGCCAGTCCCGGGCGGGCAAATTTCATCTCGATCCCGGCACGCGGGGCATTGGCGTCAACGAACAAGGCGCGTTTGCCCAGTATCTCAAGCTGCCTGCCTTTAATGTCGTCCCGCTGCCGGATGATATTCCCGACGAGATCGGCGCCATACTGGATCCGCTAGGAAATGCTGTTCACACGGCATTGAGCTTTGATTTGTTGGGTGAGGACGTCCTGATCACAGGCGCAGGCCCCATCGGCATCATGGCCGCAGCCGTTGCCCGCCATGCCAGCGCCCGCAATGTGGTGCTGACGGATATCAACGCAGATCGTCTCGCACTCGCGCGGCAGGTCGTACCGTCCGTGCGGACGGTCAATGTGAGCCAAGAGGACATGTCGGACGTCGCCCATGAACTGGGCTTGCGCGAAGGGTTTGACGTCGGCTTGGAAATGTCCGGCAGCCAAGCGGCGTTGGATCAAATGGTGGAAGCGCTGGTGATGGGTGGCAAAATTGCCCTCCTGGGTATTCCACCCGGCAGGTCGCCGGTCGACTGGAGCCGCATCGTCTTCAAAGCCATCACCATCAAAGGGGTCTATGGCCGCGAAATGTTTGAAACCTGGTACAAAATGATCGCCATGCTGCAGAACGGTCTCGACGTCACCAAAGTCATCACACACCGATATCCCGCTACCGATTTTGCCAAAGGCTTTGCGGACATGAAGTCGGGACGCTCGGGCAAAGTGGTGCTGGACTGGAATTGAGCACACCCTCTTCGTCGCCCATAATGGTGTTTATTAATCCGCCCGGCACGGAACGACGATCAACGACCTAAGGTACCAAACACGGCACCGGCTGTTCCACCGTTTGGCCTAGCACGTCGATGGCTGAGGCAATGTGGTAAAGCGAACTGGCAGGGCTGTTTTCTTGGACGAACGTGCCGTCATTGTGGAGCTTGTCGTACCAAAGACCGTGCACATCCGTCTGCATGTAGGCCAACATGACGTTGACCGCCTTGATGGCCTGCCCTTCATACTGCTTGATCAAGTCGCTTTGATCTTCCGGTAACGCGTGCATCAAAGCCAAAGAAGCCTTCAGCCATTCCGTTTGCGCCCACAGCCGTGCGGTCTGGCTGGTGCGCCGTCCTGCCGCATCCATGAACTGCACCACAGCGCCGGACTGTGGCGAATATCCAAACAGCGCCGTGCGATAGAGCGCCTGTGCAATGGCGACACAACGCGCGTCCCCGCTTAACCGCGCATAGCGAATGAGCAACCATGCCCACTCAAAATGGTGACCCGGCTCCAGCTGCCCCGCAGCTCCCTCGGTGATCGGCTGCCAAGCCTCGTCGCAGACTTCCCGCACGATGCCTGTTTTAGCATCGATGAAGTGCTTCAGCGCGAACGATACCAAGGCTTGTGCTTCCGACAGGGTGGCGGACTTTTGCTGCGCCACCGATGGATCGTCAGTGCCCGTGGGCAGATTGTCGAGCCGGTCCAACAACACTTCGAACACATGCATAACGGGATTAGCGAGATGACGGCCTTTGTCGGCATCATCCAAAGGTGCCTCCCGGTACAACCCGGTAACGCCAAAACCGGCCTCGCCAAACGACGCCGCTACAGTCCGCGCCAACGGGGTGTTCAAACCTTCATACAGACGCGACCGCTCCTCAGCAGGGTCTACGCGCGCAGTCACCTCACCGCCTGTCTGCGGTGCGCCGTTGACCTCGGCCAAGAGCTGAAAGCTCTGATCGTAGAGAAGAGCCGTATCGTCCAAAGCAGAACCATCTGGAGACACAAGACTGCGCAAAAGCCCTGCAGAACGGCCCTCTTTCAAGACATAGTGGTTGGCCAAACCTTCAGCGGAATGGCGCAGCAGCGCCTGCCAAGGCCCGCGCCACCCTGCCAGTCCCCCGCGAGCAAACACCGTGTTTTGACGCCCTTGCACCCGCGCTCGCATGGGTTCTGATGAGGGTTGACCGGCAAGCGTCAGGCTTTCGCGCCAAAGCCCCAATTCGTGATCGAACCCGATGATGGACCAGAGCGGCAAGGCTGCCGTTTCAAACCATGATTTAAGGCGCGCATAGGCGTCGTCGAGGCCAAGATGAAGGTTCGGCAGGTCCGTTTCAGACCGTTTGTCGGAGGCTAACCGGTCCACCACCTGTTTGATGGTCTGTGACCCCCTAAGCGAACTGACCAAGACTACGTCATCTTCCACAACCACGTTCAGGCCCTCGACGTCGCACAACACGGTCAGTCGGCCGTCTGTTGCCCGCACTGAACAGTCATTGCTGTCAACCGCCAGAACATCGCCGACCAACGCGTTGCCGTCGCGGTCTTTATCTTGGGCATTGTAGAGGGAATCCCACGCACCTAGATCCGACCAATCCATAGAACTGCGCAAAACCGAAGCGCGATCCGTGTGCTCCATGATGGCAAAGTCCATGGATATCTTACGCGCTTTAGAAAACGCCTCCCCCAGCAACAGACCGTCGGGAACTTTTTGCGCAGCACTCAACGCTGCCTCAACAGGTGCCAGCACATCCGGTGCACGGGTTTGAAACTCTTCCAACAGCGCGGTTGCAGAGGCGATGAAATTGCCACTGTTCCATACATAGCCTTCTTTCAGATATCCGCGCGCAACGGCAGGATCAGGCTTTTCAACAAAACGACTCACGGCGGAAACGTCTGCGTCGGGATCAGCAGGTTTGATGTATCCATAGGCCGAGCTGGGATGATCAGGCGCAATGCCCAAAGTGACAATGCGGCCCTTCTCTGCATCCACCACCGCCCGCGCGATGTCCGTATGAAAATGATCAACGTTTGGGATGTGATGGTCAGAAGCGACGATCACGGCAATTGCGTCAGGATCTTGCTGGGCCAAATAGGCAGCCGCCGTAGCGACCGCAGGGGCAGATTCGCGGCCCACAGGCTCCAAAATGATGGTTGCCGGAATGTCCAATTCGTCCAGTTGCTTGCGAACTAACGCCGCTTGAGACTGACCGGTAATCACCAGCAGTTGTCGGAAGCCCTGCAAACCCGCGACCCGCTGAACGGTGTTCTTAAACAGGCTGGTGCCACCAAAAATCGGCGCAAACTGTTTAGGGCGCGACTGGCGTGACAAAGGCCAGAGGCGCGATCCGATTCCCCCGGACATAATGACGGGATAGACGTGGGGCAAAATGTGCAAGACCGTTCTTCACACTGGTACGCGGTTCGAAGCATAGAACAAAAAACTGGTTTCACAGCAGTGTAAATTGCGATGCATTTCAGTTCACGGGCGGTATTTGTTTCAAATTCTAGAAACTGTCCCTAACAAACCCTTAGAAACTGAGCTGCTGACGGCGTTAGAGGCCGAGAGTGCGTGCGCGCAAAGCGCTGAATTGCCAAGCACGCTGCAGTTTGCCATCAGAGCCGCGCAATACAAAAAAGGCGTTCCAAATGGCTTCACCCAACTCTCTACTACCCTCCTCCGATGAAGCACCCACCGCTGGCTTTCTGGTGATTGGGGATGAGATTTTATCGGGCCGCACCAAAGACAAGAACATTGGTTTCGTCGCGGACTTTCTCACCGGTATGGGCATCGATCTGGAGGAAGTTCGCATTGTCTCGGACCGGCAAGAAGCCATTGTCGAGGCTGTGAACGCTCTGCGGGCGCGGTATGCCTATGTGTTCACGTCAGGCGGCATTGGCCCCACACATGACGATATTACGGCGGACGCGATCAGCGCGGCGTTTGGAGTGCCTTGTACCCACAATCCCGAGGCGATGCGCATTTTAGACGCTCATTACGCCGCCACCGATTTAGAGTTTACCGATGCCCGCAAGCGCATGGCCCGAACACCCCAAGGCGCTGATCTGATCGAGAACGCTGTTTCCAAGGCTCCCGGCTTCCGCATGGAAAACGTCCACGTGATGGCCGGCGTTCCCAAGATCATGCAGGCAATGATGGACGCCATCGCCCCCACCCTGCGTGGCGGCGTACCAATGGCATCACAAACCGTGGACTGTCCCTTTGGCGAAGGCACAATTGGCGCACCTCTGACAATCATTCAGGGGGACTATCCCAACACAATGATCGGCAGCTACCCCCGTTACAATGACGGATCCTACTCTACGCAAATCGTGATCCGAAGCCGGGATGATGAAGCCCTGCAAAAAGCCACGCGGGCTGTCGAATACATGGTAGCCGGCTTGACCGGCTAGACGGTCACACAAACAAAGGGCGCGACTGCTAGGTCACGCCCCTTAATTCAGGCTCCCATTTTTACAGGCAAGCTCAGTACATTACGGGCGGAACTTGTAGTTCAAGCTGAGCATGCCCGTATGCGAGGATGTCAGCGCATCGGCAACACCGGCACCGATGATGTCGACATCGTTGTAATCCACGTAACGGTACTCAAGGCCAATAGACAGGTTTTCTGTCAATGCGGTCTCAACACCGGCACCAACCACAAACCCTTCGCGATCGATGGAGCCAAGTGTTGCACCCAACACGTTGAAGTCGATGCTAGACCACTGATAACCGGCCAGCGCATACCACATCGTGTCCGGTGTTGTGAGATAACCCACCCGACCGGTCAACGCGTATTGATACTGCTCTTCGATTGCCGCACCAGCACCAAAGCCACCCAAGTTCAATTGGGCTTCAACGTCCATATTGGTCAGACGGCCTGCGAACTGAGCGCCGACGACCCAAGTGTCGTTGATCTGGTGGTCGTAACCCACGCGCAGACCAAGTGTGCCACCCTCCCCGGAAAGACCGGTAAAGTCAGCATTCAAAGGTCCTGCATTAATATCGAAAGACGTTACATTTGCGCCCAAACCGGCTTCGATCCCAATCAGGAAACCAGTCCAATCATAGGCAATGGCCTGCATGTCAGGCTCAGCGCCGCCGTCCATGCCAAACTTGTAATTCAGACCAAGACGAACGGTGTGTGAGACAGTGTCTGTACCCAAGAAACCGGGGATGATGTCGACGTCGTCGAAATCCGTGTAGCGGTACTCAAGCTTCACCGACATGTTGTTGCCGATACGGTTTTCAATACCGGCGCCAACGGTTAGGCCGCCCGTGTCGAACTCGTAAGAGCCGCCTAGAACTTGTGCACCACCGTCGTCGTTGACGGTCAGGCCACCAGAATAGTTCTGCCAAGTGTAGCCGGCTAAACCGTAGACCAGTGTATCGGGTCCGGTGAGGTAACCGGCACGGCCCAACACCGAAAACGCATGATCTGCGGTCAGGTCATAACGCGCTGAGCCTGTGCCAGCGATAGACCCACCCAAGGTGGTCTCAATTGAGCTGCCCGTGTAGTCCAGCATACCGCCAACAACCCAGCGCGCGTTGACTTGGTAGTCGTAGCCAAGAGCGGCTGACCACAAAAACCCTTCGGCCCCAACACCATCCAGTTCGGCACTGAGACCGGGTACGCCACCACTCAGTGTTGTTGATCCAGCACCTGCTCCAACAGCGGCACCAACGTAAACGCCGGTCCACCCGTCGCTTGGCGCTTTGATATCAAGATCGGCCGAAAGGGCTGGTGAAGCCAGAGCCAAAAGCACGGCGCTTGTTGCAGCTAACGTGCGAGACTTACGCGAAACAAAAAACGTTCTCTCTGTAAGTGATTTCATGGTCGTGATTCCCAATTCTCACGATTGCGCCCCCGCAAAACGGTGAATTGCACAAGGATTGATCACACGCGAAACACTTTCGACGCCAAATCGGGTCGAAACCGCCAATAAACTGCGACACTGTGGCATCGACTCAACAGTTTTCTTCCGAAACGTCAAAAAGTTCGAGCAGAGTTGTAAGCCGTCCGCCCAAACACGGCCCCACTCGCAGTGAAACAACATTCCGTTGAAGGGCTGCTGCTAGCACCAGTTTCAAGCAATGTGTGTGAACCTCCCACCTCACCTTGCCGGAAAGCCGCGACAATTGTATCGCCTACCCATCAAAACACGGATCGGGTTGTGACGGCACTGTGCCCACCCGGTCGGCCATCATACGAACCGGATTGAACCCATGCCTGCTCCCACTTCGCCCGCCCCCAAGGCCTTTCCCGTTTCGTGGGATCAGTTTCACCGGGATTGCAAGGCGCTCGCTTGGCGCTTGTCCGGCCCGGGCAATGCCAGTGGCGATGACAAAGAGACCTGGGCCGCCATTGTGGCAATCACACGTGGCGGATTGGTGCCAGCAGCCATCATCGCGCGGGAATTGGGCATCCGCACCATCGAGACCGTCTGCATCGCCTCCTACCACGAATACAAAGACCAAGGTGAGTTGCACATTATAAAGGGGATTGATGAAACCATGGCGGCCAAGGACGGCGGCAAAGGCGTTTTGGTCATTGACGATCTAACCGACACGGGTGCCACCGCCAAAAAAGTGCGTGAGATGCTGCCCAACGCGCACATTGCCACCGTTTACGCCAAACCGAGTGGACGCCCCATGGCCGATACATTTGTCACCGAGGTGAGCCAGGACACATGGATCTATTTCCCTTGGGATATGGAAATGTCCTACGTTGAACCAATCTCGGGTTTGAAAGACGGCTAGACGGCAACGGCCAAGCCCACTCGCGCAGCGCAAAAAGCAAAAGCTCTTGTCACAAGCACAACCCGCGTCCGCAACGGGCGGCCCAGCTTCCAAAGCTCCCAAGGCAGCACTGCTGTTCATCATTTTAACAGTGGTGATCGACATGCTGGGCGTCGGGCTGGCATGGCCCATTCTGCCTCAATTGATCAAAGAACTGGGCGGCGGATCGCTGTCCGAATCCGCCATTCTATATGGCGTTCTCATGTCCGCCTTTGCGCTGGTGCAGTTCTGTCTGGGGCCGTTCGTGGGCATGTTGTCAGACCGTTATGGCCGCCGTCCTGTTTTGCTGATTTCGCTGGGTGGATTGGGGATCGATTACATCATCCTTGCCCTCGCCCCCAATCTGGCGTGGTTGGTGATTGCCCGCATCTTAGCCGGGTTTTTCAGCGCCACCGTCTCTACGGCAAACGCCTACATCGCCGATATCACACCTAAGGAGGGTCGCGCAGCCGCCTTTGGCTTGTTGGGAGCCGCCTTCGGCATCGGCTTTACGGTTGGGCCACTCATCGGCGGCGTGCTGGGGGCGGTTGATCTGCAATACCCGTTCTATCTCGCGGCGGGCCTGTCTTTCGCTAATCTGATATTTGGCTACTTCATGTTGCCGGAAAGCCTGCCCAAGGAAAAACGCCAGCCCATCGATTTCGCCAAAGCCAATCCGTTCAAGGCGCTCTTGTATATCAAGCGCTACGCGGCTCTGGCAGTGCTGTTGATCGCCCTGTTTTTAACCGGCATCGCGCAACAAGGCCTCCAAGGCATATGGGTTTTATGGACCGAAGCACAGTTTGGTTGGGGCGTGGCCGACGCTGGCTACTCGCTGGCATGGGTCGGCATCTGCATGGCGTTTGTGCAAGGATATCTCGTGCGGATTGTCGTGCCGAAATTTGGCGAGCGCAACGTCATCTATGGCGGTTTCATGATTTCCGCCCTCTCCTTCGCTGTCCTGCCATTCTTCAACGAGGGTTGGATGGTCTATCCAGGTATTTTTGTTCACATTTTGGGATGGGGCACGGCGGGACCGGCGCTTAACGCTGTGATGTCGCAAAACGTACCAGATACCGAGCAAGGGCTGCTGCAGGGCACCATCAGTTCGGTGAACACATTGACAATGATCATCGGGCCGCTGTTCGCGACACACGTGTTTGCCCTCTCGACCGGTCCGAACGCGCTCTTTCAAATGCCCGGCGCCTATTACTTCTTCGGCGCGGCGCTGTTCCTGCTCACTTTGGTCATCATCACCCTCGACCGACGCAAACTGAAACTCAGTAAGGCCTAAGCAGACTTAACGCGGGCCATAGGCCATGAGCTTGCGCAACAAATCCCGTTGCACCGACCCCTTACCGTCCTGCACCTCGATATTGTAATATTTGGCGATGCCGTTCAGCACGACATAGTTGGACAAAGAGCAATCGTTTTTGCCCGGTGTGACAAGCTCCGCAATCACGTGCACACCCTTGTTATTGAAGTCATTGACCAGTTTACGCAGTCGCCGATCAGACTCCACCGGTCGGCGCGCCGCTACCAGCAGAATGTTGTCCTCATCGGCCAAAGCGCCCTTGGCGCGTCTACTGGCGAAGGCGCGCATGATGGAGCTTTTGCGGCGGATGGAGATCGTGCCGCTGCCGCCATTGCCGCTATACCCATTTGCATTGGAATGCAGAGCGATGATCGGCTGGCCGGACTGTAAGGGCTTGATATAGGCATCGGTATAGCGTGGCGCGGGGGCCTTTTGCAGCCGACACTTGCGGGCAATCGCAACGCTTTTGTTGAAGTTGCGGTTGGCGTCCTGTCCACGCAATGAGCGCTGTTCACCAGCCTCTGTCACCACCATTACACCGCCATACTGGGCCAGCGCGTAGACGCCCGTATCAAACGCCACATCTTCATTATCGTGCGGCACGGCCCAAAGCGGCCCGCGCTTTTTTGGGCCGGTAATCGTATAAATCTGCCACGGCAAACCACCCTCGGTGAACTTTGCCAATTTTATGCAAGCGTTCATTCTCGCAAGCGCAGACCGGTTGCGGGCGATATCGCGCTCTCGGATACTCGCGATATCAAGGCACCCGTCTTGCTTCTTCGCGGCGGTGCTTGAACTGCCCCCAAATCGAGCAGGATCGGGTGTCGTCGGTTTCTCTGCCGATGGCGACAAACCCGTCTCTGCTGCTGCAACTTGCGTCTGCTGATTGCTGCTCCGGGCTGCAGCGCCTCCATCCCGCGCGGATCGTGGCGTCTCCAGCGCAGCCGCGGACGTTTCCGGTTGCCCAAGAATGTCGCGTGAGTTCATCGTAGACGAGCAAGCGGCCACCCCGACGGCGAGCCCCGCAAGTGCGAGTGCTGAAAGACCATTGCGGACCATGGGGCCGTCTCCTGTGCCAAGTTTCACAGCCGCGTGATGGCCGTCTCACCGCTGTTAAGACCGACTTGCGGTCAAATTGTGTACAGCGTCGGTGCAGTTAAATGCATCAATTTGCAAACACCTTGGCACTCAAGCGTTTCGGATTGATTAACCATGTTCGGCTACCAACAGCGTTTGGGGTGCGCACTTTCTTGGAGAAACGCCGTGTTTGAGTTCGGTTTGCAGTGTGAAAATGCATTTTCGAAACGCGCTAAGGCCGCATTGGTCAAAGGCTCCATGAGTCTGCAGAAAGGTGGGAGACTGACGCTCACAAGTGCCTTTGTTGCAGCTCTCGCCGTATCTGCCCTGACACTCCCATCACCCGCTGTCACGGCGGCCCTCGCCAGTGATCTGACCTTGGGCGCAGATGGCGGCCAGCCCAGCCAAGAGGCCTTTGGCGGCTACATCAAGGCCGAACTGAGCGATGAAGATGTAGGCTTCGATGCCAATTCGCGCGATGGTGGTCGCATCATACCGCAAAGCACAACCCGTTCCCGCCCTGCCCCCAAAAAGGCTCTCACTCAGCCAAAGCCGCTCCAACCAGAACCCAAAACAATTGCCAAAGATGAGAAACGACTTCCGTTCATCGATGAGGATGTGCCCCCGGTAATTGCCAACGCGCCCATCCCGGCCCCGCGTCCCGTCATCGTGACAAAACGCAAAGCGCCCAAGCGCGGCAGCGATGGCCAGAAGGTGGACACGATCAAGACAGCGTCCACATCCAAGTGCATCCCCGCCACCAAAGCGCGGGATCGTGATATCCGCCGCAATGCCAAATATCTCGCCGGTGCCTGCATCCAAAAACACATCGTCAAGGACGGCAGTCGCACCTGGACCATTTTTCAAATCGGCAAAGGCGGTGCGCCGCACTACCCCATTTTGCACGATGATGAGAACGCAGCATTCTCCGCAGCCGCCCGCGTCAGCCGCGGCACACGCGGCACCATCTGGGCCGTCGAGACCGGTGAGCGGCGTGGGTATAAGGGCCAAGACCCAAACCGTAATTTTGGAAACGGATCGTGCCGGAACCAGCGCGGCAGCAATGGCGCGTTTTCGCGCTTCCTGATGGGCAAAATGCGCTCGGGTAAGATCATCGCCGTGCACTCAAACGCCAACAGCTTTGCCGGGGGCGGCGGACGCGGCAACATCAGCATCCGGCGAAAAAGCACAGTCCTGCAGGGTTTTCCGGCACGCAACGCCAAAGGCGGCTTCCGCGATGAGGACAATTTCATCCTTGTTCCCGGCCGCGCTTCAAAGCCCAAAGGCCGAGCACTCTCAAAAATTCGCAGCTACAACCGCCGTGGCATCAACGCGATGTATGAATATGTACGCGGTCGCGGCGACTGCTCCCTGTCCAACTACCTTGCTCTCAAGGGTCAAGCTGGCCGCTACGTAAACGTAGAAGTGCAAGACGGTCAAACCGGCATGGCGGTGCAACTCATCCGGAGTGCAAAATAGACCACACGGCTGCGCGGCCAAGCCGCGCTGGCTATGATCCCGTCACGCGCTTTAACACACCCTTGTCGGGGTGACCGTCCGGCGTCATGCCGTGTTCCAACTGATAGTCCCGAATGACCATCCGCATGGTGTGGGAAATACGGCCGAACGTATTGGGCACTTTATAACCCTGCTTCTTGAGGGCCTTTTGCATCGTGATGCGTTCGGACTTCAAAAGCGGCGTGATCGCTGGCCAATCGGTCACCTTGGTGTTGCTGCCCTTAAACCGGTCCGAGATCAGCCCAACCGACAAGGCATAGGCGTCTGCAAAGTTATAGCTGCGGATAACCTGATAATTCTTGGTCACCAAAAACACCGGCCCTTCGTGACCGGCAGGGAAGAACAGGGTCGCAGTTCCCGTATTAGGATATTTCAAACCGTTGATGGGCAGGACACCGGCGCGTGCCCATTCTGACCACGAGCGGGTGAAGGCATGGGGGGTCATGCCCTTTGGCATTTTGACGGGAAAGCCCCACGGCTGCCCCCGAACCCAACCCTTGTTTTTGAGATAGTTTGCGGCAGACCAAAGCGCATCAGGACGACTGCCCCACAGGTCGCGACGACCATCACCGTCACCGTCCACCGCATGTTCCAAGTAGCTGGTGGGCAAAAACTGCGTTTGGCCGATGGCGCCCGTCCAAGACCCCTTGAATTGTTCGCGCCCAAAACCCTCAGCTTCCATGAGTTTCATGGCGGCGATGAACTCGTCCTTAAAAAACGTGCCGCGGTATTTCTTCCAGGCCAGCGTCGATAGCGTCTCGAAAATATCGCTCTTGCCCTTGTAGTTTCCGTATACGGTCTCCATGCCCCAAATGGCGATCACCACGGTGGGATCGACGCCAAACCGCTTCTCAAGACCGGCCATCGTGCGTTTAAGGCTGGGCAAGAGTTTTAGCCCCGGGTTCACGCGCGGCGGCTGCTGGCGTTTTGTGATGTAGTTCCCGATCGGACGGGCAAACTCCGGTTGCGACTTCGTCAAACGGTCAATGCGTTTGTCTTCTTTCAGGCCCCGTGTGGCCTCATCAAACGTACTGCGCTTGATCCCGGCTGCTTTAGCGTCTGCCCAAAGGCCTCGAACAAAACTCTCATAACTTTGAGTCTGGGCGTGCGCGGGAACGGCCAGCGCTACGGATGTAAGGAGCAAAGGGAAGACTAATTTCGAAGCGCGCATGATGTCCCCATCTTCGATGTGTTGAACCGAACAAATACTACAGGAAGTCTAAAGGCAGTTTTGACGCAAAACTAAGGCGGGCAAACCCGGTCAAAGGCGAAAAGGCCCTTATTGAAAAACAAGAACAAAACTCCAAAAAACCAACGAATCTTTAACTACTTGCACTGGGATTCGATGGCCTTGAAAACGAATCACCGCTTGTCGCCCTTTCCGGCCGATGATAGCCTAACCGCTTAGAGGGGCTTGAATTCATCGGAGGGATGAACACCATGTTGAAAATATTCACCACAGCAGTTGCGCTGTCCTGCAGCGTGGGAGTGGCAAATGCGTGCCATTTCGGGGAAAGAAATCTGCCGGGCAGCCTTGGCGCCGGTCAAAGTGACGGCAGCCGATCGTTTACCATCTCCGGCCAAAGCGGAGCGACGTTTATCGTCAGGGTCCGCACGGGTGGACCCATCACGGCAAATCTGGGCTGTGGTTGGAGCACCTCAACCTACCATGAGTGCCGTCGGTTCAACAGCCGCTTCAACCGCCGTGACACACGGGTGCGCTTGAAGAACAACACCGGTCGTCAAATCACCTACCGGTGGATCTGCCGTTACTAAAAGGCTTCACGCCCTGCCGTGGCTGCAAGGTTGGTAGGAGTTTTGTTTTTGAACATGATCGAATAGGCGCGGACAAAAGTCCGCGCCTTTTTTTATGTGTAGTTTGCCGGTCGAAACTTCTTGTGTTGTGGCATGCATTTTTCAAGCTGGTTTTCCGTCGGGCCAAACGCGCAACGTTTTCAAGACGGCGAGCCCGAGCCGCGGCTGCTTTGCAACACCATCTGCATCGACTGCAAGTTGCGGCCACTCTTGCGCCAGAACACGCAAGGCCACTTGCAGTTCCAAACGAGCCAGTTGGTGGCCCAAACAAAAATGTGCTCCGGCTCCAAATTCGAGATGCGGATTGGGTTTGCGATCCAAATTAAACCGGTCGGACTGTTCGAACTGCATCGCATCACGGTTGGCACAGGCTAGCGAGGCCATCACAAGGTCTCCAGCTTCCAACTCGGCATCAAAAAGCGCACCGGAAGACAGTACAAAACGCGGCTTGCTCAATTGGACTGGAGAGACAAAGCGCAGACACTCTTCAATCCCAAGGGGACTGGCTGCATTAAGAAGCACTTTGGACAAGTCGTTGTTCTGTGACGCACACTCGGGAGAGACTGCCGAGGCCATCACAGATCCGGCTATCGCGTGAGTCGTGGTTTCGTGGCCGGCGAGCAGCAACAAAAACACCATCGCCACCAATTCATCCTGCGAGAGGGTGTGACCATCGCGCTGCAGCACGACCAGATCATCAGTCAAGCCAGGCGGCTTTCCACCCGCCTTCAATCGGACTGATGCGTCTACGATCAATCGCTCAACCCGCAACCGCAGTCGCCGCAAGGGCCACAACGCGCGCAAGAAGCCAACCACACCTGCAATGCCGCTTAGGTGCAAAGCGTCCTTCATGAACGGTTCACGCTCGGTGCTAGGCACCCCAAGCAGATCGCAAATCACCATCATCGGTAAAGGGCGAGCGTAGGCGGACATAAGATCAATAGTGCGGTCACGCTTAGACGCTCCGCGATCCGCCACTGCCCGCTGCAAAAGCCCTTTGGCGTGTGTCTCAATCTGTCCTTCCATCGCCAACACGGCCCGACGTGCAAAGACGCCATCCACCAACCCGCGCAAGCGGCGATGGTCGGGATCGTCCAGCGCCAACATATTGTGGGCAAGAACACGCACGGTCTTCGGCATCCACCAGGCCAGACCCGCAACCGGACCACCAGCACGTTTGCGCATCGCGAACCGGTCGCTGTCTTTCAAAACTGCGCTGACCGACCTGTGAGAAACCGCAAGCCAAACATGACCTACAACTGGGACGCGCGCCGGCACAAAATCAACTGGCACGTGTTGATGTGCGTTCTTCGCCATTGTCCGATGAATAGCGCTCGCGGATGTGTCTGCCGAAATCCGGATCGCACGCTTCCTGTCGCGGCGTTGCATGCTGGCTCGCTCCTGACCTGCCTTCTGGCGCCTACATAAACATGAAACATGGCGACGATGATCAAAACCCTTGGCTTAGATCATCCCTGAGACAAAAAACGGATCCGGGTGCACTTCCCGCATTTTGACCGGATCGATTCGGATTTGGAGCGATAACTCACCTTAAAAGCCGCAGAATCAGGTGCAGCAACAGTGGCCCAAACCACAACATGTGGTCATCTGACACAGACGGACACCCAAGATCATGACGCCGATACGCTCATGAATCATCACCCTCCGCAGGCGCCTCTCCGTCAACAGAATTTTTCGGATTTATTTTTGCTGGTGCAATCGGGCTTGTGAATTGCGGGGGCCACAGGCGCAAAGTGGTTAAGTTTGGCAGGCTTAGCCAAATTCCTTCAAAACATATCAGGTGCAAAACGGCTCATGAAAGCCGATTGGGAGCCTGTCAACGGCCTTTCCTCGCGTTGACCGTCGATGCCGCTTTGGTAGTTTTATTGGGTCAGCCAAGCGCGGCGCGAGGGGCGTATTTTTTCGCGACGCGGAGGTTGGAGACTGGGGTCAAGGTCGCATTGCGGACTTTGACGAGGATTTACCGTGCTGTTTCGCTGGACCGAGCGCGGGGAATTCCAGAGGTCACCAATCACTGCACTGCCCAAGATGACAAACTGGTGACAACCTCCCGTTAAGAGTATTTTAACCACAACATAGTGTGGTCTTGGTCATCGGATATCGCTATATGTAGTGGCTGAAGCGGGATGATCGAGGTCTCCCGCCTTATTCCACACAGGGGTCCGAAGGGCTTTTAGCTGCGTCAGCACGCTGCCGCAGTATGTGTTTGTGTGTGCGCCCGAGGGATTGGGGTGCGTATGAAACGGCGGAACGGCTTTTTGGGCCAGAGACCGCCAGAAATTGAAACAAAAATGGGCACCCAGAAGAGGTGTCATGGGGACGAACGACGATGCGCATTGACCGCCATTTCACGAAATCTGGACAATCTCCTTTTGCCGAAATCGAATTCCGCACGGCCACCAGCGAGATCCGCAATCCCGACGGTTCCATCGTCTTCCGGTTGGAAGACATTTTAGTCCCCAAACAATTCAGCCAAGTGGCCAGCGATATCATCGCGCAAAAATACTTCCGCAAAGCGGGTGTGCCCGCACGTCTCAAAAAAGTGGAAGAAAACGACGTCCCGTCTTTCCTGTGGCGCTCCGTCGAAGACAAAGCGGCGCTGAAAGACCTGCCGGAAGGTGAGCGCTATGGCCCGGAAATGACAGCCGAGCAGGTGTTTCGCCGTTTGGCCGGCACGTGGACCTATTGGGGTTGGAAGGGCGGCTATTTCGACAGCGATGAAGATGCCCTCGCCTACCATGACGAGCTTTGCTACATGCTGGCGACCCAGCGTGTCGCGCCAAACTCTCCCCAGTGGTTCAACACCGGCCTGCACTGGGCCTATGGTATCGACGGTCCCGCGCAGGGTCACTTTTATGTCGACCACTTCACCGGCAAACTGACCCGATCAAAGACCTCCTACGAACACCCGCAGCCCCACGCCTGCTTCATCCAGTCGGTGGGCGATGATCTCGTCAATGACGGCGGCATTATGGACCTTTGGGTCCGCGAGGCACGCCTGTTCAAATATGGTTCCGGCACCGGCTCCAACTTCTCCCATATTCGCGGCGAGAACGAGCCATTGTCCGGCGGTGGCAAGTCGTCCGGCCTCATGTCGTTCTTGAAGATCGGTGACCGCGCAGCCGGTGCCATCAAATCCGGTGGCACAACCCGCCGCGCCGCCAAAATGGTGGTTGTCGACATCGATCACCCGGACATCGAAGACTACATCGATTGGAAGGTGAAAGAAGAGCAGAAGGTGGCAGCCATCGTCACCGGCTCCAAGCTTGTCTCGCGCCACATGACCGCCATCATGAAAGCCTGCGTCAACTGCGAAGCCGATGATGATGCCTGTTTTGATCCAGCCAAAAACCCGGCTTTGAAACGCGAAATCCGTGCAGCGAAGAAAAACGCTGTGCCGGAAAACTACATCTACCGCGTCATTCAACTGGCGAAGCAGGGCTACACGGACATCGAATTCCCAGTCTACAACACCGATTGGGACAGCGATGCCTACCTCACCGTGTCCGGCCAGAACTCCAACAACTCCGTCTCTATCAAAGACGATTTCCTGCGCGCTGTTGAAACAGACAGCACCTGGGACCTGATCGCCCGCAAAGACGGTTCGGTGACCAAAACCGTGCAAGCGCGTGAATTGTGGGACAAAATCGGCAACGCCGCATGGCAGTCCGCCGACCCTGGCCTGCACTACAACACCACCATGAACGACTGGCACACCTGCCCGGAGGCCGGCCCCATCCGCGCGTCCAATCCGTGCTCGGAATATATGTTCCTCGACGATACCGCCTGTAACCTGGCCTCGTTGAACCTGTTGCAGTTCCGCAAGTCTGCCAGCGGCGGCACGGACAAATCCTTCGACATCGAAGCCTTTGAACACGCCACACGCCTTTGGATGATGGTGCTCGAAATCTCTGTCCTGATGGCGCAGTTCCCGTCCAAAGAGATCGCGCAATTGTCCTACGACTACCGCACCACCGGCCTCGGCTTTGCTAACATTGGCGGCCTGCTGATGACCGCCGGCATTCCGTACGACAGCGACGAAGGCCGCGCGGTCTGCGGTGCGATCACCGCCATCATGACGGGTGTTTGCTACGAGACCTCCGCCGAAATGGCGAAGGAACAGGGCCCCTTCCCCGGCTACGCGCCCAACCGCGAGCACATGGCCCGCGTGATGCGCAACCACCGCAACGCCGCCCACGGCCATGCGGACGGCTATGAAACGTTGGCTGTCGCGCCGGTACCGCTCGACCACGCCTCACTTGAGGGCCTGTCCAACTGGGCTGGCCTCTCCGAGCATGCAAAATCCGCTTGGGACCGCGCCGTCGAAAAAGGTGAGGCCCACGGCTACCGCAACGCACAGGCCACTGTGGTTGCACCCACCGGCACCATCGGTCTTGTGATGGACTGCGACACAACAGGCATCGAACCGGACTTCGCGCTGGTGAAGTTCAAAAAGCTCGCCGGTGGCGGTTATTTCAAGATCATCAACCGCGCCGTTCCCGAAGCCCTGTCCAATCTTGGCTACGACGATGCTGACATCGAACACATGATCACCTATGCGGTGGGCAACGGCACGCTGAAAGGGTCCAACGCTCTATCCCACGGTGCCTTGGAAGAAAAAGGCTTCGGCAAAGAGCAGATAGACGCGGTTGAAGCCGGTCTTGCACAAGCCTTCGACATCAAGTTCGTGTTCAACAAGTTCACCTTGGGCGAAGGCTTCTGCCGCGAGACGCTTGGCTTCTCCGACGAGCAGTTGGACGATTTCAACTTCGACCTGCTGGGCGCGCTGGGCTTTTCAAAAGACGAGATCCAAGCAGCAAACATCTATTGTTGTGGCGCGATGACCTTGGAAGGCGCACCGGGTCTTAAAGATGAGCATCTGCCCGTCTTCGACTGTGCCACACCGTGCGGCCGCATCGGCACGCGCTCCCTGTCCACCGAAAGCCACATCCGCATGATGGCGGCCGCGCAACCCTTCATCTCCGGCGCGATCTCCAAGACAATCAACATGCCCAATGATGCAGCGGTGGAAGACTGCACCGCAGCCTATATGATGTCATGGAAGCTCGGCCTGAAAGCCAACGCGCTCTATCGCGACGGTTCCAAACTCTCTCAGCCGCTCAACGCATCGCTGGTGGAGGATGAGGAAGACGAGGACGCCCTCGAAAACCTGATCGAAGCCCCAGCAGCCGCTCGTGCCACAGCCGTGACAGAAAAGGTGGTCGAGAAAATCATCGAGCGCGTGGTGGAAGTCCACAAGCGCGACAAGCTGCCAAACCGCCGCAAGGGCTACACCCAAAAGGCCGTTGTCGGCGGCCACAAGGTCTACCTGCGCACCGGCGAGTTCGATGATGGGCGCATCGGTGAAATCTTCATCGATATGCACAAGGAAGGCGCTGCCTTCCGCGCGATGATGAACAATTTCGCCATCGCCATCTCGCTGGGCCTGCAATACGGCGTGCCGTTGGAAGAATATGTGGAGGCGTTCACCTTCACCAAGTTCGAGCCAGCCGGCATCGTCATGGGCAATGACGCGATTAAAAACGCAACATCGATCCTCGACTACGTGTTTCGCGAACTGGCAATTTCCTATCTGGGCCGTCACGATCTTGGTCATGTGGACCGCTCGGACTTTGGTGCGACGGCGCTGGGCAAAGGCGTGAGCGAAGGCAAAGCTGAAATCATTTCCCGCGGCCTCACCCGCGGCCACAAGCTGGCCGTCGTCAAAGGCGCAGGGTCTGATGGTGAACCCGCTGGCCAACTGCCCGACGCACCCGCTGGCGGCGCAGCCCCGTCCGGCGGCGCAAGCAACGTCACTGCCATCGGCACATCATCCGGCGCGGCTACGGCGCTTGCCACAAACACCGATGTGTTGTCCCTGCAGGAAGAGGCCACAGCCTTCAAACGCGACTACGAAGCCAACACCCGCTCAACGCTGGAGCAAAGCGAAGTGGCCGCAGCCCAAACGCCCAACAAAGGCCAACAACGCGCCATGGCCCGCATGCAAGGCTACGAAGGCGAAAGCTGCCCAGAGTGCCAAAACTTCACACTGGTCCGGAATGGGACTTGCTTGAAGTGTGACAGCTGTGGGTCGACGACCGGGTGCAGTTAGTCGGGGGCAGACGGATGCAACTTGGATCACCGCATCAGCGGTGATTCAAGGCCGCGGTCAGACACCTCAACGCCGACACTCGGCCAACCCTCTAGATCGCCGTTGCAACGGCAAACACAGCAGTAGTTTTAGCGTTTTCTTACTGCTAGCGTACGACGCAGCACCCACATGCTCATATTGTCATCACCGCAACAGCGGTGATCCAGAGCCACGGTCCGACAGCCCAACGCCCGCGAACAGCAAGCCTCCTAGATTGCCGTTGTAACGGCAATGACAAAGAGTTCTTTGTGGGATGACGCGTGGAAGTACGTTTGCCAATCTCCACTCATGGAACGAGACCACGCCTATTTCGTCTACATAATGGCATCGAAACGCAACGGTACACTCTACGTTGGAGTGACCAACAACGTCTATCGACGCGCTCTGGAACACAAAACTGGAAAAGCTGGCTCGTTCACCAAGCGATATGGAATAACCCGATTAGTTTACTTCGAAGAATTCCAAAACATCCAACAAGCGATTGCTCGCGAGAAGCAACTCAAAAAAGGCACTAGGAAAACCAAACTTGCACTCATCGAAACCAGCAACCCGCAATGGGCCGACCTGTTCGAGGCTATGACCTAGCCCTCCTCACTCCATGCCCAACTCGCGCCAATAGGCCTTCGCCTTACGGATTGTCCCTGACGGGTCACCACTAAACCGCCTTGCCCCCGCCGACGTGTGGAACAGATAGAGCTTCCCGCCGTGCAAGCGGTAGTGCTGCGGTTTGCCTTCGACCACATGACGTCCCGCGAGGCCGCCGGTGCAGTAGGCTCCAAATTGCGGGGCGTAGGCTGTGGGGTTGGCGCGGAATTTTGTGGCTTCTGCCGGGGAGCCAAAGCGCCATGTGGCCCCTTTCCAGCGCACGGTGTGGCTTGTTGAACCGCTGAGCGGTTTGCCCTTTGTGAAATAGCTGGTGGTGTCCGTCCCGCGTACGGCCAGGTGGTTGGGGCCGGTGGGATTGATCTTGTCCAACGCAAGTGCCGGCGCGGGCACGAGCAGCGCGATAGCGGCGGCAAGGCCGAGAAAACGGGAAAAGACTGTGCGGCGGGAGATTGGCATGGCGTGGAATCCGGAATGTGTCTCCTGTTCAGTTACCAGATCGGCCCATCACGAAAAACAAAAGGGATCGTGAAGCGCGCAAACACATACTCGCGCACAACTGCTTGAGCGACGCACCCGATGTTGCACAGTCACTTAAGCACATGGCACATGATTGGAATGGACCATCCAATTCTCTACTCGTTCAGACGCTGCCCGTATGCGATGCGGGCCCGCATGGCACTTGCAACATCGGGCCAGACCGTGGCTTTGCGTGAGATTGTTTTGCGCGACAAGCCGGAGGAGATGATCGCCGCATCGCCCAAAGCCACCGTGCCGGTGCTTGTCTTGCAGGATGGTTCAGTTTTGGAAGAGAGCATCGACATCGCACTATGGGCCTTGGCCAAAAACGACCCGGATGGCTGGTTGCCCGACGAGCCGCAGGAGCGGACGGACATGCTCACCTTCATCTCCAGCATGGATTGCGCGTTCAAACACCATCTGGATCGGGCAAAATACGCCACCCGGTATCCCGACGAATTCAACGATGGGGAAACCGCCGAAGAGTTTGAAGCCCGGCACCGTCTTGCGGCAATCGAGCGGCTTGCGCCGCTGGATGCACAGCTGGCCCAATCCACCCACCTGTTTGGAGACCGGCCCACGCTCGCCGACACTGCAACCTTCCCGTTCATCCGACAGTTCGCCAACAGCGACCGCACCTTCTGGGAAGCCCAGCCCTTGCCGAAACTTCAGGCTTGGCTGGACGCATGGGTCACCAGCGATCTTTTTGCAGGCGTGATGGAAAAGTATGAGCCGTGGAAAGTGACCGGCCAAGACATCCCCTTCCCCCAAAAGGTCGTCTAGCCACCGGGCAAGGAGGCAAACAATGTCAGCCTTCTTCGCGCCACCATTCGCCACCAGCAACAGCGACTTCCATATTCGGGTCATTGAGAGCTGCGGCAAGCGCGGCAACCGTTTGCCCCGCCAGTTCTACGTCAGGCGCGATGGCCGCCAAGGGGGTTAGCACGAAGGCCCGTTCCACCGCCCGCGGGTGAGGCAATGTCAGTCGTTGTTCCACCTGCTCGACGCCTTCATACGCGATGATGTCAATGTCCACCGTACGCGGCCCCCAGCGCACCGTGCGCTCCCGCAAGCCCACGCGCTCAAGTTGCTGACAGACCTCCAAAAGGGCTTCCGGCGCAAGCGTCGTTGAGACGCCGGCACAGCAGTTCAAAAACCACGGCTGATCTTTCAGGCCCCAAGGCGGCGTCTTGTAGAGCGGCGAGACAGCCAGAACGCTCACGCCGCCCTGGGCATCGAGGCCCTTCAGCGCTGCTGCGAGGGCTGACCGAACGTCACCGAGATTGCCGCCTAATCCCAGCCATGCGGTACGAGCGCCCATGCTAGGCGCCCAAATGCTCCGGGTGCACCACGGTCACTTCAACATGGTCGAGAATACCAGGCACAGGCGCGTTCGGCTTTCGCACCGTCACCCGGGCCTGCAGCACTTGCTTAAACTCGGCGCACAGGCCCTGCGCGATATCGAGTGCCAATGCCTCGATAAGATAGCGACGTGTGCCAGTCAGGATCTTTTCGATCACCGCAAACGCCTCGCCGTAGTGTACGGTACCTTCAATGCGATCCTGCTCCAGCGCACCTTGCGGCTCGACCTTCATGGTCACATCGACAAAGAACCGTTGACCGAGTTTCGTCTCCTCCTCGTAGACCCCGTGATGGGCGAAGAAGGCGCAATTTTTCAACGTGATCTCATAGGTATGCGTGGACGATTGCGTCTGGGTCATGCGCCGGCAGTATCCATCTGGTCGCGCAACAGCGCATCGGCAACGGCAAGCGCGTCGCGGTTTGTTGCAACATCATGAACGCGGAACACGGCGGCCCCTTTACACCGCGCGACAACGCTGGTCGCACTTGTAGCAACATCACGGTCCGCTGCGTCGCGACCGGTGATCCCTCCCAAGAAACGCTTGCGCGAGGTGCCCACCAGCAAGGGATGACCGGCTGCATGCAAACGGTCCACTCCGTTTAGCAATGGCAGATCGTTGACCGGTCCGTCCGCAAATCCATAACCAGGATCCAGCAACACAGCATCTTTCGCCACATTCGCATCGCTTGCTATCTCCAACGAGCGTTCCCAGAAGGCCAAAGCGTCGTCCACCAGATCGGGCAAAACCGTCCGTTCCCGCCGGTTGTTCATGACAACAAGCCCTGCCCCATGTCGCGCCGCCACCTGCGCGATATCCGGTTCACGCTGGCAACCCCAGACATCATTGACGATGTGCGCCCCTGCCAACACAGCCGCCTCAGCAGTTTCGGCACGGTAAGTATCAACGGAGATCAAGACTTCACTCCGTTGTGCAAGCGCCTTGATAATGGGAACCACCCGTTCGCGCTCTTGTTCACCTGAAACCGGCTTCGCTCCCGGACGGGTGGATTCGCCGCCCACATCAATGATGTCCGCTCCTGCTGCGACCATGGTCATGGCCTGCTGCAAAGCTGCATCGGCGTCCAGATAAGCGCCACCATCGGAAAAAGAGTCCGGTGTGGTGTTCAAAATACCCATGATCCGGGCCTGTGGGCCTAGCTCCAGCGTTCTGCCATGGGCCAACCTCCAGACGCGCGGCGCGAGCAGCTTGACCAATGATGGCGCGTCCACGGGACTAGCGGTCCCGCCAGCGGTTGGTGATGGGATACCGCCGTTCGCGACCGAAGGCACGACGGGTGATTTTCACGCCGGGTGCGGCTTGGCGGCGTTTGTATTCAGCGATGTAAAGCAAATGTTCGATCCGCTCCACGAGCGCACGGTCAAAGCCATGCTTTTCGACGATGGCGTTGACGGATAATTCGTCCTCCACCAGGCCCTCCAAAATGGCGTCCAGCACGGGGTATTCCGGCAGGGAATCCTGGTCAGTCTGACCCTCACGCAATTCTGCCGTGGGTGCTTTATCGATAATGTTTTGCGGGATCA
>JBCBYZ010000040.1:0-23610 GCA_039815595.1 Pseudomonadota bacterium
CCATGAAAAACTTCCTGCTACAACTCTTCACATGGTGGAACGGCCAGACGATGGGCACCCGTTTTTTTACGTGGCGCAAGGGGGAGAAGGTCGGTGAAGACGACGAGGGCAATGTCTATTACCAGCACGGGGAGCGCCGTTGGGTGATCTATAATGGTTTGGCCGAGGCCAGTCGGATTCCTCCGGGCTGGCACGGGTGGATGCATCATCGCGTTGACACGCCACCCAGCGATGAGACCTATACGAAGCGGGAGTGGGAAATGGGGCATCAGGCCAATATGACCGGTTCGCCGCACGCCTATCGTCCAAAGGGGTCGCTCGCCAACACCGGCAAAGCGCAATCGGCGGCCACCTCCGAATATGATGCTTGGAGCCCATAGGTAACGGCTCGGGGCCAATTTCGCTTTCGAGTACGACTCACGTAACGGTGCTTTATTGGTTTTTCAGACGAAGCTGACACGCTTGGCCACAATTGCTGGCTAACAGATAGCTTTACTCGTCGGTTACGAGACGTTCATGCGGCACTTTTTTATTTTCATTCTTGCCGGGCTTTTGACGGCCGTAACGGCCGTTCAAGCCGCACATGCAAATCGCATCGCCAATCGCGTTGCCGTGTTCTCCGGTCTCGACAAGATCACCGGGCGCTTGCGTACCTTTGATGTGTACATTGATGAGACGGTGAAGTTCGGGCAGCTCGAAATCACGCCCCGCGTTTGCTACTCGCGACCGGCCTCCGAACAGCCAAAGACCACTGTCTTTGTTGAGGTGGACGAAATTACGCTGGACCGGCGCATCAGGCGTGTATTTACCGGTTGGATGTTTGCCGAAAGTCCCGGGCTGAACGCTCTGGAACACGCCGTCAACGATGTTTGGCTGGTAAATTGCAAACAGACCAGTCCGATTGCGCCGCCACCGAATCTCGATTGAGGCCGTTTTTTGCAATCTAAGCGATTTGCTGTCGATCCCACAGGTGGATGTCGCCTTGGACTTCTAACGCTTCCACCAACATTTTCTGGTAGTGCTGTTTTTTGACCTCTATCGCGCCGAACTGGCTCAGGTGCACCGTGTTGAACTGGGTGTCCAGCAGTGTGAACCCCCCCACTTTTATACGTTCAACCAGATGAATCAGCGCAAGCTTGGATGCGTCGCGGGCGCGTGAGACCATGCTTTCGCCGAAAAAAGCTCCGCCAATGCTGACGCCGTACAGACCGCCGACCATCGCTCCGCTGTGCCAGCACTCTACGCTATGGGCGTGGCCCCGTTCGTGGAGCGCGCAGTAAAGCGATATTATGCGCTCGTTGATCCAGGTTTCCGGTCGGTCGCCCACCGGTTCTGCGCAAAGACGCATCATCGCTTCAAAATTGTAGTTGAAGCGGATCTCATAGGGCGCTTGCCGTGCCGTGCGAGCGAGCCTTTTGGGGACATGAAAGTCGTCCAGGGGAATTATGCCACGCCATTTTGGTTCCACCCAAAACAGCCCCGGATCATCTGCAGACTCCGCCATAGGAAAGATGCCACAAGCGTAGGCTTCCAGCAGAACTTCCGGCGTGATTTCTAAGACGAGATCATCGATCCCGGACATTCCCAATTACTCCGCAGCGTCGGCCACCGGTTCGTCTTGCGCGAGGTATTTCTCCAAACAGTGTATGTCGTAGTCGCCCGCGATTACGTCCTCATTGCGCACAAGGTCTTGGAACAAGGGGAGGGTGGTCTGAATGCCTTCCACCACGAATTCGTCCAACGCGCGGCGTAAGCGGTTGAGGCATTCCGGGCGGTTGCGGCCAACGACGATCAATTTGCCAATCAAGCTGTCGTAATAGGGTGGTACCCGGTAGCCCGAGAACGCACCCGAATCGACCCGTACGCCCAAACCGCCCGGCGGGTGGTAGGTCTCAATCGTGCCGGGGGATGGCACAAATGTGCGAGCGTTTTCTGCATTGATGCGACACTCAATTGCGTGGCCCTGAAAGCGCACGTCTTCCTGCCCAAACGACATGCCGTTGCCGGCTGCTACGCGCAGTTGTTCGTTGACCAGGTCGATGCGGGTGATCATCTCGGTGACGGGATGTTCCACCTGCAAGCGGGTGTTCATTTCGATGAAATAGAACTCGCCGTCTTCGTATAGAAACTCGATGGTGCCCGCGCCGGAATAGCCCATTTCACCGATGGCGTTGGCGCATACCATGCCGATGTGATTGCGTTGCTCTTCTGTAATGGCCGGGGAGTTGGCTTCTTCAAACACTTTCTGGTGGCGGCGCTGCAGCGAGCAATCGCGCTCACCCAAGTGGACGCCTTTGCCCATGCCATCGCCCATGACTTGAACTTCAATGTGGCGCGGCTTGGCGAGGTATTTTTCGATATAGACCGCATCATCACCAAAGGCTGCACCGGCTTCGGTGCGCGTGGTTTGCAGCGCGGTTTCCATTTCTTCGTCGCTGTTGACGACTTTCATACCACGCCCGCCGCCGCCGGAGGCCGCCTTGATGATTACGGGATAGCCGATATCGGCTGCGATCCGGCGGGCATCGTCAAGCTCGGTCACCGCCCCTTGGGATCCTGGCACAACAGGAATACCGAGTTGTTGTGCTGTGGCTTTCGCCTCGATCTTATCGCCCATGGTGCGGATGTGGTCACCGGACGGGCCGATAAAAGTGATGTCGTGGGCAGCCAGAATGTCGGCGAATTTGGCGTTTTCCGAAAGGAAGCCGTAGCCCGGGTGGATCGCGTCCGCGCCCGTGATTTCACAGGCTGCGATGATTTCATGAATGTTGAGATAGCTGTCACGGGAGGCGGGAGGGCCTATGCACACGCTCTGTTCGGCCAAACGCACGTGCATGGCGTCCGCATCTGCCGTTGAGTGCACAGCGACGGTTGGAATCGACATTTCTTTGCAGGCGCGCAGAATTCGCAACGCGATCTCGCCGCGATTGGCGATCAGGACTTTCTTGAACATGTGTCCGTCCTATTCAAAAACGATCAGGGTTTCGCCGAATTCCACTGGCTGCCCGTCTTCAACGGGGATGGCAGCCACCGTGCCATCCTGCGATGCCGGGATTTGGTTCATCGTCTTCATCGCTTCAACGATCATGACCGTCTGGCCCTTCCGGACTTTGTCTCCGACATTCACATAAGGTTTCGCGCCCGGGGACGGTGAGAGGTAAGCCGTGCCGACCATGGGCGACTCCACAACCGGCCCTGATGGTGCAGCTGCAGCGGGCGCGGCTGGTGCCGCCGCTGGAGCAGCAACAGGTGCTGCAACTGCGACGGGAGCTGGCGCGGGCGCCGCCACAATGGTGTGGGCAGTGCTGGTTACCTCACGGGCAAGGCGGATGCGCATCTCGCCCTCTTCAACCTCAATCTCGCTGAGATCTGTTTCATTGATCAACTCGGCCAATTGCCGGATCAGTTTCGCATCAATTGAAGAGTTTTTGGACGACATGGACGTGTGCCTTTGTTGTAGTTTTTGGTGCCAATAGTCGGCGATTTATGCCTGCCGCTTGTATGGCGTTTGGACGGTGTGGATGCTCAGAGGACGGCCCGTCCACAAGCAGCCAAGGGTGATATAATTCAAAACAATCGTGCGTTTAGGACGTCGTAAGTGCAGCAACCGCTTGCAAAGCCAGCTTATAGCCCGATGTGCCCAGTCCGCAAATCTGTCCACGGCAAACAGGAGCGATCATGGAATGGTGACGGAATGTCTCGCGGGCGTGTATATTGGAGATGTGCACTTCGATGGTTGGCACTTGTACGCCAGATATGGCGTCGCGCAGCGCAATCGATGTGTGGGTGTATGCGCCCGCATTTATAACGATGCCCGCACTGCCAGCGGCGCCGGCCTCATGTATCCAGTCCACCAACGCACCCTCATGATTGGATTGGTGACAGTGGGCGGTGAGACCCAATTCCATGGCTAAGGCCGTGCAATCGCGCTGCACGTCTGCCAGCGTTTCAGCGCCGTAGATGCCAGGTTCCCTGGTGCCCAACAGGTTTAGATTGGGCCCGTTCAACACATAAACGAGTGGTGTTGTGCTCGATGTCATCCAAAAATCAATGCAGTCGTTTCAGAATTGGGGGTGTTTGGCACACTTCTGCGGCGCGGTCGATATCATTTGAGAGCTGATCCACGGAGCAAATTTGCCAAAGCGACACTGCAGACGCTCCGCGAAAGCGCGTCAGCCCAGTGGCAGTGTGGTGGGACACTAACGGATCAGCACTCTGATTTGCCGCACGCGCGCATGTTTTCGATTTTTGATGTCAGCACTTGCTGACCCAATGCCCCGAACAAGACTTCTTCGCCAACCACATAGGACGGCGTGCCGTTTATGCCGAGGCTGGTTGCAAGGGTGTTTGCTTCCCGAAATGCGTCCAAAACATCTCCGCGCGCTCCGATTTCCTGTAGTTTTGCGGTATCCATGTTCATGGCCTTAGCGACCTCAATCGCACGTTCGCCATTCTTCACGCCGTCCAAACCCAACAGGCGATTGTGGAACTCACCATACTGTTTGGGATACTCACGGTATACGGCGGTTGAGATGCGGCTCGCTTCGACCGATTCCGGCCCCAAAATGGGCAGTTCCTTCATGACGAACTTTACGTCCTTTTCGGTGGCGAGCAGGAAGTTCATGTCATCCATGGCGCGGCGGCAGAAGCCGCAATTGTAATCGAAGAACTCCACGATGGTGATGGGGGCATCTTCCGGACCGATCACGCCTTGATTGGGAGATTCGAAGATCGTCTTTTTGTTTTGGCTCAAAGCGACTTTAACAGCCGCGTCCCGCTCTTCTTTCTGTTTGGCTTCAAGCGCCTGTTGAACTTCCAGCATCAGCTCCGGGTTTGCCAGGAGGTAAGAACGGATGATCTCCTCGACTTTGGCGCGATCCATCGCTTCCTGCGCATGGACCTGCTTGGTCAAGGAAACCAACGGCGAAACTGTTAAGATCAAGGTGCAAGCGATGGCTGCGAGGGATAGCTTGCTGCGCAAGATGGTTTTGGAAGATGTCAACATGAGGCGTCCTGCGCGTGAGATGAAAGGGGCATGAAAATGGTTACTTGGCCAAAACGATGTCTTCCGCGCGCAACCATTGGGGCGTGCCGCGTTTGAAGGATTTTTGCGCCCGTTTGGCGTATTGTTTAGCTTCCCGCTTCTTGCCAACGCGGATGGAAAATTCCGCTGTGGCCAACAATGCTTCGGCTTGATTGCCTTGGAAAGAGTGAGCCATGGCGAGATATTGATGGCCTGCAATCGCAGTTGGGTCGCTGGCCAGGCCTTTTCTCAGTTCGCGGATGGCTTGTCTCACGCGTTTGGGTGTGCCTTGCGATACGAGCGCATGGCCATAGTTGACGCGGATGTAGCCAGCCTTGGTGCGATCAAACTTTAGGGCCTTCTGGAAATGCTCGATAGACGCCGCAGCCTGTCCCGTTCGCAAAAGGACCTCGGCTTTCATTTCGTGAAAGTAGGCGTTGGTCGGGTCGCGTTTTATGAGAGCGTTCAGGCCTCGAATGGCAGACTTTGGTGAACCGTAAAGATAATTCACGATGGCTGAGCCATAGTCCTGCGCGTCTTGGTTGAGTTTGGATCCGGTCAGCAAAGATCGGGCGTAGCGATTGCCGCCAGTGTAGGCTGCAATCTTTGCCCGGGCTAGTTCGTGGCGGCGCTGCAAGGTCTTGGAATCGCGCTTGTTGGAGTAGGGGTTCTTGGCAGCTGCGCCCTCAATCATTGCCATGCGCTGCTGTGGCAGGGGGTGGCTGCTCAGATAGGGGTCGCGGCGGCGCGAGATGCCCAATGTGCCGCCGCCCAAGCGACGCATTGTGCGAATAAGACCCTTGGGGGACTGTCCGGTTTCGCGCAACAAACGGGCCGCCGTGCGGTCGGCAGACAATTCCTCATCGCGCCGATAACGCAGCAGATCGCGCATTGCGATGTTAGCGCCCCCACCGGCAATACCCACGCCCGCACGGGATGCGTCACCACTGCCCGCGACTGCGCCAGCAACGCCCACGCCAACACCAATGAAACTTGCAATACGCGCCAAGCGCGCGGCGGTTGCCATGCGTTCGCGCAAGCGGGCCTGATGACCACCGATGATGTGGCCGATTTCGTGGGCCAAAACGCCGATGACTTCATTGGGCGTCTCAGACTGAAGCAACAGCCCGGTGTGAATGAACATGCCGCGTCCGGAGACGAAAGCGTTAAAGCTGGGATCGTTCACGATGTAGAAGCGAATAGCCGTGGGCGACAGGCCCGCCGCCTTCAGGAGCGGTCTGGAATAATCGCGCAACAGCGCTTCAATTTCGGCATCGCGCACGAGAGAGGGTCGTTTGCGAGCTTCTGCTGTTGGCGGTAGGACAGTTTGCAGAGCAAACACCAGCACCGTGACCATGACCAGCAAGGATGTGTGCCAGCCGCGCGACGCTGTGTTACGAGCCACCGGACACGCAATGCACTGCGCTTTATGTTGGCTGAAAGTCTTCGACAGGTCCGTCAGGCGCATTGGTGTTGGCTGCCACAGCTGGGAATGGGATTTATGGAACGCGGTTGTGTCCTCGTTGGAACTGCCCGCGTTCAACCCGGTTTTGGGCACAATCGCGACAATATCAAGGCTGCGTCACAGGTCACTTCACGTTACCGACACTGTCGACAACCGCAACCTCCACTGACCGCCCTTAGCCGTTAGAGACCGATTGCAACAAGAACGCAGGAACGTGATCGCCCAAACCCTGTGGCGTTGGCTCGTTGTCATCATTGTTGCGCCCGCGTGGTTTTGCGCTTCGATCACCTTGATTTGGTTGCCGGTCGTTGCGCGGTGGGCGCGCGGTGCGTTGCGGAGTTGGCGTTGTGTCAGCTTCCGCTTCAACAGGCGCATCCTTCTTGGGCGCACGCTTTTTACTAACCGGTTCGTCAGCCGTCTCTTTGGCTTCTCCGCGCTTGGAGCGGGTGCGGCGCGCGGCCGGTTTTGCGGAGCCTTCGCTGTCATCGGGTGATGGTTTGGCATCCACGGGTTTGCCGTTTTTGTCGAGCCAGGGCAGGTCGTCCCCGGTAAGTTTCAAGATCGCGCCGAGGTAACGGTCATCCGATGGCGCAACGAGCGTGAAGGCCCAGCCATCACGGCCTGCACGGCCACAACGTCCAATGCGGTGCACATAATCTTCCGCATGGATGGGCACATCGAAATTAAACACATGGCTGACGTCCGGGATGTCCAATCCGCGCGCGGCAACATCACTGGCCACGAGGATTTTGATGTCGCCATTTCTGAAGCCGTTCAGCGTGCTGGTGCGGGCCGTCTGGTCCATATCGCCGTGCAAAGAGCCAACCGAATAGTCGCGCTTGAGCAGTGAACGGTGGAGGGTCGCAACATCGCGCTTTCGGTTGCAAAAAACGATGGCGTTCTTCAGTTCGGTGGCATCGTCGATCAGCGTGCGCAGGGTTTCACGTTTTTCAAAGTCTTTGGACGGTGTCTTGACCAGCTTTTGTTCAACGGTTTTGGCTGTCGATGCGGCAGCTGCCACAGCCACTTGCACCGGGTTTTGCAAGAACTTTTCTGCAAGGCGCTCAATCTCCGTTGGCATGGTGGCGGAGAAAAACAGCGTCTGGCGCGTAAAGGGCACCATGCCAACAATGCGCTCAATATCGGGAATAAAGCCCATGTCCAACATGCGGTCAGCTTCGTCGATCACCAGAATTTCGACCCCTGACATCAGGATGCGCCCGCGCTCGAACAGATCAAGCAGGCGGCCCGGTGTAGCGATGAGAACATCAGCGCCGCGGTCCAGCTTGCGCATTTGATCTTCAAACGAAACACCGCCGATCAAGAGTGCCACGTTGAGTTTGTGGTTGACGCCGTATTTGTTGAAATTTTCTTCCACTTGAGCGGCCAACTCGCGCGTGGGCTCCAAGATCAGCGTACGGGGCATGCGCGCGCGGGCGCGACCCTTCTCAGTCAATGAGATCATGGGCAGGGTGAAGGCAGCTGTTTTGCCGGTGCCGGTCTGCGCAATGCCCATCACGTCGCGCCTTTGGAGCACGTGCGGGATGGCCTGTTCTTGGATGGGTGTTGGTTGCGTGTAACCGGCTGCCTCAACAGCAGCGAGAACTTTGGGGCTCAGCCCCAGGTCACTAAATGACATGTATGATCAATCTTTCACGCCCATAGGCGGCGTCTTTGAGGGGATGGTGATATCGCCGGACGGACTGTCGGTTCCCGTCCAAATGGCGCTCACATCTTCATCGCGCCAAAGCATGCTTGTCGGACATAGAATTGGATTGCTTAAAAGTCAATAAAACGCTTGATCGGCCTTGGTTTGTGACACGAATTTTAAGACGCCAATTGTCTGCACTAAACGTCCAGCAAGTCATCATTTGCGAAAGCCGCGTTGTCTTGGATGAACTGAAAACGCAATTCCGGTTTGGTGCCCATCAGGTTGTCGATGGACTTTTTGGTGTCGTCCGCCGCGTCGATTGAAACCCGCAACAGCGTGCGTTTGGACGGGTCCATTGTTGTCTCTTTCAGTTGTGCAGGCATCATTTCACCGAGGCCTTTGAACCGTCCAAGTTCCACTTTCTTTTGACCGGAAAACTCACTGGCCAACAATTCGTCTTTGTGGGCGTCGTCGCGTGCGTAGCGCGTCTTGCCGCCTTGGGTGAGTTTGTAGAGGGGAGGCACGGCCAAATACAGGTGACCTTCGGTGATGATGCCGGGCATTTCCTGATGGAAGAAGGTGATCAACAAGGAAGCGATATGCGCACCGTCCACGTCCGCATCCGTCATGATGATCACACGGTCATAGCGCAACTCTTCCAAATTGAAGCGGGAGCGGGTGCCGCAACCCAAGGCTTGGATGAGGTCGGTGATCTGTTGGCTGTTGGCCATTTTATCACGGCTTGCAGACGCCACATTGAGGATCTTGCCGCGCAGCGGCAGGATGGCTTGGCTTTTGCGGTCGCGGGCCTGTTTGGCGGAGCCGCCGGCGGAATCCCCCTCCACGATGAAGATTTCGGTGCCACCTTTCGCATTTTTTGAGCAGTCTGCCAGTTTACCCGGAAGCCGCAGTTTGCGCGTGGCATTCTTGCGATTGACCTCTTTTTCCTGGCGGCGGCGTAGGCGTTCTTCGGCGCGGTCCACCACCCATTCGAGCAATCGACCGGCCTGCGCGGGTGAGGCAGCCAACCAATGGTCGAAGGCGTCGCGGACTGCCGAATCGACGATTTTAGAGGCTTCGACCGTTGCCAGCCGATCTTTGGTTTGGCCCACGAACTCCGGTTCACGGATGAAAACGGAGACCATTGCCGCAGCGGAAGTCATCACGTCGTCTGCCGTGATAATGGCACCTTTTTTGTTGCCGACCAGTTCAGCATAGGCCTTCAAGCCGCGCGAGAGGGACGTACGAAGACCGGATTCATGCGTTCCGCCGTCGCCCGTTGGTACGGTGTTACAATAAGAGTTCACGTAACCATCGTCCGCGTACCAAGCGACAGCCCATTCCACCGCGCCGTGCCCGCTTTTTTTGGCGGTTGATCCGGCAAAAGGTTCAGCAGTCACCATGGATTTAGCGTCCATCGTGGCGAGCAAATAGTCTTTCAAGCCGCCGGGGAAGTGGAATACGGCCTTTTCGGTTACTTCGTCTTTGCCGGTCACCAATGCCGGGTCGCAGTGCCAGCGGATTTCTACACCGCCAAACAGATAGGCCTTGGACCGCGCCATCTTGAACAGGGTGAGGGGGGAGAACTTTGCATCCTTGCCGAAGATTTGAGCATCCGGGTGGAACCGCACTTTGGTACCGCGCCGGTTGTTGACTTCGCCGAGTTGCTCCACGCCACTGGTGGCCAAGCCGCGCGAAAATGTCTGGCGGAACAGCTGGCGCGAGCGGGCAACCTCTACGATCAGATCATCGGACAAGGCGTTGACCACCGAGATGCCGACGCCGTGCAAACCACCGGATGTTTCATAGGCTTTGCCGTCAAACTTTCCGCCCGCGTGCAACGTGGTCATGATGACTTCAAGCGCGGATTTGTCTTTGAATTTCGGGTGCGGGTCAATGGGAATGCCGCGCCCGTTGTCGGTGATGGTCAAATACCCATCGGCGTCAAGATCGACCTCGATCCAGGTTGCGTGGCCTGCCACGGCTTCGTCCATTGAGTTGTCGATAACTTCGGCAAACAGATGGTGCAGCGCCTTGGAATCGGTGCCGCCGATATACATGCCCGGGCGGCGACGCACAGGTTCAAGACCTTCCAAAACTTCAATGTCGGAAGCCGTATATTCCTCACCTTTAGCCGCCTTTGGCGTGGCCTTGGACTTTGCCGGTGAGACAACTGCAGAAACCGGGTTTGCTGCTTCAGATGGGGACGAAGGCTTTGTCTGACCCAAAGGCTTTGCGGCAAAGAGATCGTCTTCCATAGCGGGGTCCATTTTTTAAAGCGCAAGCGGATAGTCAGATCGAATCAATCCGCCGATATGCATTCCACTGTTACAATGGATAAGCACCGGCGACCGTGGCGACAAGCGCCAGTTGTTCATATTTTGTTCGGCAATGATCGACTAGTTGCGATCGACTAGCTGCGGGCAACCTTCTGCGCCATGTCGGCGGATAGAACCGAATGAATGGCGATGCGGATGCCGGGATACTTCTTTTCCAGCGCGGCAATTTTTTCGCGGGGCAGGGCGACGTAGCGCCCGCCTTTGGCCACGCTAACGGTTGCGCTGGCCGATTGCTTTAGGAAATAGGCGACTTCGCCAATGAAACTGCCGGAGGGAATTTCAAATTTGCGTTCGGCTTTTTCGATTGTTACCGCACCATCCAAAACGTAATAAAGCCGGTCGCATGATTTGCCTTCTTCGGTCAGGGTTTGGGTGCCATCGCTGTCCACCCATTCCGCCACTTTGAGCACACGCCGAAACTCGCCCGGCGTCATCGTGTCGAAAGCGGCAAACAAGCGTTTCTCATCGTCCGTCATGCGAAAGGTCGTGCGCTCATAGGCCAGAACCAAGATCATGTAGAGATTGGCGCACCCCATAATGACGCTCCAAATGATGGCGTCCCAAAGCGGGGTATCGAGAGCGAAGTAATAGTAGATCAGGTAGCAGACCGTACCCAATAGGATGAGCATGCGCAGCGTGAGTTGATCACGGACCAGAAAGCCCGCGACATAAAACAGTGCGGCGATATGAACGAGTATGGCGGCGCCATTAGTCAGGTCGAACATGAGCGATACAAAATGCCGAAATCAGAGTGACAGCATTTGACGGTCCAACCACTCGTTGCAAGCATCAATCAGACAGAATGTGACGGATTCACGCCGGTCTGTGGAAAAGAGCTCGATATCGTCAGCTAACCGTAGACTAAACCTGCGTGGTGATTACCGGAAACGGCGATCAGTCGGCTAGCGAAGCCTTCTTGGCGCGACGGTTTAATGTGAGACCGATAACAGGCACCAAACGGTTGTTGGCCCGGACCGAAATCGTCACATGCATTTTGTTCTTGGACTTCAAGTTCGCGATCATAGTGCCATTTAGCTGTTTGCGATTGATGCCAACCACCAGTTTGTTGCGGCGCAGGGACCCTGAGACGATATCGAGACCCTTGCCTTTCGCTCCATCGAGAAACGTGCCGCGAAAGCTGTTGCCGCGCTTGACGATGTTGGCCTTGATGTTTTGGGAAAACAGACCCACCCGGCACTTGCCGGAAAGGTTCATGCCAACGCCCTTGGGCGTTGTGCCTTCAAAGGTGCAGGTGAAGCGGGTGTTTTTGTATTTCCCGGCGACAATCTTACCAGCACCCGCCCATGTGCCCTGAACATTGCGGAAGTAGCTGCGTTCGCTGGCCGAAGAGACAGCCGGTGTCAAAGACGCTGTGGCGATGACCGCCAAGGCAAAAAAGCTTGAAAGCGCACGCATTGGCGTACGGAAAGACGGGAGACTCATCACAAACATCCGCATTTTGATCCCTTACCGGGTTGGTGACGACTTTCACGCACAATGGTTAACGCATTATGGTTGCGGAGGGAAGGAACATGCGCATTTGGTGACGTTGACGTGTTTGCAGCACCGGTGGAAGCGTTTGTGTGATTGATTGGCCACAGTGGCTCGATCATGGCTTTTTTGATGCTTCCGGGTTTTTTGTTATTCCGGTCAGTTCAGACAGAAAATCGCCTGCCGACGGCCGGGTGAGTTTCAAATATGGCATGGGCCGACACACATCCATCGCCGAAATACCGATCAGTGTGGTCAAAAGGCCGTTGACGACGCCTTCGCCCAAGCGCGTTGAGAGGCGGGCGGCCAACCCCTGCCCAACGACTTGTTGCAGCAGTCCTTCGCCCACCGCGATTGATCCGGTGATGGCAAGGTGGGTGACCACCGTGCGGGCCAAGCGAAAGAACCCCAACGTACCAGGACGACCGCCATACAGTTCTGACAGGGCGCGAATGAGCCTTGCGTTTTCGATCAAGACGTAACCCACATCGACAATCGCCCTTGGTGAAATCGCGGTCACGACGCTGACCCGTTTGGCAGCTCCCAGGATCAGGCTTCGCGCCTTGGCGTCCAGTGGACCCATGAGGTTTCGTTCGGCAAGAAGCACCAGATCGCGTCCGTCCATGATTTCGGTGGACAAGCTCTGCATTTGGGAACGGCCTGAGGCGTTGATGCTGGATGCGCTTTGGAGGTTTATCAGGTCTGCGACGAGCGCTTTGGCTTGCTTGACGTTGTTGCTCTCATGGGCAGCGCTGGCGGCAGCGCGAGTGCTGTCAATTTTTGCGATCCGACGGAGGGCCAGCAACTCGCGGGCGATGATAACAATGGCCGACAGGACGATCAGCCCCGTCAGCGCTATGGCCAGCCAACCCAACCAGTCTTGGCGGGCAAACAGCGAGCGGATGAGACCGTCAACCCAAAGGCCGAACGCCAGTGAGACTAACGCTGCGACAGCGCCGAAAAACAGGCGGCTCCAGCGGAAGCGCTTGTGTTGACTGGGCAAGGGCGGTGGCGTCAGCGCCGTCAATTCATCGGCTTGCTCCTGCGTCAATCTCTGCGCTGCGAGATCATCTGTGGGAACAAAGTTCTTGGCCGGGGAAAAGGCTTTTGGCTTTTTTGGACCAGCGGTCGGTTTGCTTTTTGCCTGGGTGTTCTTCGCGGGCTTTGGCGTTGCTGCGGACAAAGCCTCCTGCACAGATGCATCGTCAACGTTAAAGCTGCGGGGTATGCGAGCGCTTTTCTTCGAGGTGTCACTCATTCCAAATGATCCCCAAAGAGAAAGTTCAACGCGCGGTCTAAGCGAATGTGCGGAAGTGAAAGTGTGAGACCGTCGCTTCCGCTTTTAATATCCGGCGGGCGAAAGCGGATAAAACGCAGCGCGTCCGCTTCGCGTTTTGGGTCCGTTACGTCCGTTGGGTCATTGGGAAGGTCGCCGGGGAAAATACCGGTGCGGCTATTGCCGTCAAACACCTCATCCCCAAGCTGTTCCCCTTCCAAGGGGGTGCCAACCACTATCGACACCGTCTCGCTACCGTCCTTTATTTCGCCCTCGGTCGTTGCCCTCAATGCGGCAAGTGCTACGACATCGGTCTGCGCACCGCTGAACTGCGCCCGGTCCCGCGCGCGGCGCACCAGGTGCTCTAGGATCGCTTCCAGCCGGTCGTGGTTGGAGTGATGCAGGTGGTCTGCCTTTGTGGCAGCAAACAAAATGCGGTCTGTACGGGTACTAAACAGGGACGTTAGCCAAGAGCGTTTGCCGTGGTTGAAGCACTCCAAAATGTCACCAAGAGCCGTTTCCAGATCGGCGACCGCTTCCGCACCGGCGTTGATTGCCTGAAGTGCGTCCACCAATACGATCTGTCTGTCCAGCCGCGCGAAGTGATCCCGGAAGAACGGTTTCACCACAAGCGATTTATACGCCTCGTAACGCCGCTCCATAAGGGCGTGAAGCGTTTCGCTTTGCGCGCGGGTGTCTTGGGTCTCGAGGTCCAGGGGGGCAAATGTGAGGGCGGGTGAGCCCTCCATATCGCCCGGCATTAAAAATCGACCCGGCGGCAGGGTGGAAAGCGCTGTTTCGTCAGCGCGGCAGGCGCGCAGATACTCAGTGAACACCTTGGCCAGACGCTCTGCATCCACCTCAGAGGCTGGACCGCTCGGCGCAAGGTCATGCATTGCTTTATGCCAGTCTTTGGCAAGTGCTTTGCGGCCCTTAAGCCGCGATAACGCTAGCGCTTCTTTTGACCATTCGGCGTAGGATTTTCCCAAAAGCGGCAGATCAAGCAACCATTCTCCGGGATAGTCCACAATGTCGAGCGTGAGTTCACCCGCACCAAATGTGCGGTTCCAAAGGCTTGCGGATTGATGTTTCAAGCGAATGCGCAGTTGCGAGATGGAACTGGTGGAGTTGGGCCATGTGTGATCGCGCAACAACGCTTCCACATGCTGCTCGTACTTAAAGCGAGGGATGGCATCGTCCGGCTGCGGCTGTAGGCTTGCCTCCGTCAGGCGGCCCTCCGACACCACATCAAACAGCGGCAAACGCCCGCCGTTGAGCAAGGCATGAACAAGCGCGGTGATAAACACCGTCTTCCCGGCGCGGGATAGGCCCGTTACGCCAAAGCGCAGCGTTGGAGAGATCAAGCTGCTGGCTGCATCGGCAACGTTGTCGATTGCAATACGAGCATCGTCGGAAAATGTAGTGATCTGGCTCATATCGATCTCGACTGGTGTTCCGTAACGGAACTTCGTTGCCCGTCGTGTAGTTGGGGTGTCGTGCCGCGCTTGTCCACCGTAGTGAAGCGGAAGCGCCCATACAGCCACATCGTGCTAGACAGCCGGTGCGGTTTCCAAGTCGGCGGGCCGCACAAAATGGGTGAGTTCGTTGTTGGATGCGCGTGTATCCGCCCATGCTTCGGCTGGGATTTCAAACCGGGCCAGACAGGCGGTGCCGAAATGATGCGCCATCAGCTTTTGCGCCGCTGCGCTGGAAGGAGCGGTGAGATACCGGCTTAACTCATCGCATGTGGGATTGTGACCGATCATGACGAGCGTTTGAACCGTGTCCACCTGCGCCCAAATGGCCGATAGATAGTCATCCATGGAACCGTTGTAGAGATCGTCCATGAAAATCGGGACGTTGCTGCCGAGGCTGTTTCTCAAGCCCGGCATAATACCGTCCAGCGTCTCACGCGTTCTGTTGGAGGGTGAACTGACGACGGATAAGCCCGGCATGGTCTGATCTGCAAACCACGGGGCCAAACGCTGCACTTGATCGTGGCCACGACCGTTTAGCGGGCGCTCGAAGTCTGTCAGGCCCGGCTGAGCCCAAGATGACTTGGCATGGCGCAAGATGATGAGCGTTTTCATGTCCACTCCCTAACCGTGACCTGATTTGGCCGCAAGGGCGCCACCGATTCCTCACGCTGTCACCCGCTTCGCGGCAAGTCTTAAGATTGGGTAAATCAATCGTTGGGAAGACGTATTGCCGCTTGTTCCCAATCCCGCCTGTGGGTATAGAGCGGCCATCTCGAAGTGGAGGGGAGGCGCGGTTTTCACCGACCCGTGCCCGGCAACGGAGCCTCAGATGTCGACGATACTAAAAGACTACAAACCATCTCCGGACGAGGAGTTCATGAACCCTCGCCAGCAGGAGTACTTTCGCGCCAAGTTGCAAGCATGGAAGTCCGACTTGCAGCGTGAATCTGCAGAGACACTGGAAATGCTGCAGGAGCACCGTTTGAACGAACCTGATTTGTCTGACCGTGCCTCATCAGAATCAGATCGGTCCATTGAACTGCGGGCGCGTGACCGTCAGCGCAAACTGGTGTCAAAGATCGATCAAGCCATCGCCCGCATTGATGACGGCAGTTATGGATATTGCGAGGATACGGGGGAGCCGATCAGTCTTGATCGCCTTGAAGCGCGGCCAATCGCAACGATGTCGCTGGAAGCCCAGGAGCGGCACGAAAGACGCGAGAAAGTCTATCGCGACGACTAGACTTCATTTTAGATCAATAATTGAACAAGCCGGTATCTGCCCAAGGGTGATGCCGGCTTTTTTTTGGTTTTAGCCTTTTGGTTTAGCGCAACTTCCTTCGGTCAAACGATTCCGGTTGAACAGGAACAGCTCTGACGAACAGAGGAACGAAAAACAATCGTACACCAAACTGCGCTAAGTACGCTTGGGAAGCTCGATTTCGCTCAACAGCGCCTCCATCTCGTCGGCGGCGCTTGGTTTTTTGTCGGCTTCCGGCTTTGGCTCAACCCGCGCCGTGTTGGTGAAAGAGGGCGGTTCTCTGCGGACGGGTGAGGCTGGCGATGCTGCCGACGTGGGCGTGTTCGGCTTTGCCAGACCCATCGATGGTGTGCTCGGCTCTGGTGAACGGATGCTGGACGGGTCTGCCGAAACCGACGGCGACATGGCCGGCTTCGCCAGAGTGGGTGCCGGCGAGACAGACGCCGTCGTGGGCTGGGAAGGCGTTAAAACGGGTGCGGGCGGTTCTTTTGGTGTTGGCAAAGGCGCGGCCTCAACCGGCTTGGGAGTTGGTTGCGGCGGTTGTGGCGCAGGCGCGGCGGCAGCCGCAGGCGGTGCAGCAGCGCGCTCGGCTGCCATACTTGTTGCGGCTGCAGTAGAGGCACCGGCTGGCTCCAGCTTCCGTATGTTCGATTCGATGACCAGATCGTTCGGCCCACCGATCAGCAGAAGATGTTCGACATCATCGCGCCGCAACAGCACAACGCTTCGGCCATGTTCGTCCACCCGGGCGGCATCTGTTATTGCTAAGCGAGCCTTCTTGCTGCGCGATCCGCCGGCAAAACGGGGGCGGGTGAGGCGGCGAACGATGTACAGCACCAACAAAATGGCCAGGACTGCTGCGATGATCCAAAACACCGTTCGGGCAGTTGCGAGCGACTCGGCAGCCACAAAATTCAACAAAAGAGAATCAATAAATTCCATAAATCACCGCCGTTTCGGATCGGTTTGAACTGGCTTAGAGGCCGCAATGGACACAAAAATACACAGAATGATGGTGGGAACAAGAAACTGTTTTGACCGTTGAAAAACTTCTTAAAGTTGAAACGGACTGTGTCTGTGCTGGCCCGCATTACCCGTGCTGAGTTGCGGAGTTCGTTCTCTTACTGTGCGCCAAGCTTCCCTAAAGTACGGGAATCTGATTCAAGCGGTGATATTAGGGGCGCAGCGGAGTTGCAGACACTATGGGCGAACGGGCAATAAAACCGGACGTAGCGTCAGCCGCGCCTGCATTGAACGGTGGTGCGGCCGTCGCGTCGGATCGCGAACCTGCCGTTTCACAAGAGCGCCGTGTGGGGGCCGCGGAACTGTCCGCTCTTCAATCCGCCAAGTCCAAGTCCAGCGCGACACCCACAACACCTTTGATAGACCGGTCCGAGGCCAGCGGCGGCTTAGGCCGCCTTTTGCTGGTCGGACTTTTGCTCCTCGGCTTGGCAGGGCTCTTTCTGCTCCTCCCACGCGAGTATGCGCAGCCGGTCACGGTCGCGATTTTGATTGTGCTGGCCATACTCGGCGTCTTCTTCTTATTGGCCTTGGCCATCGGATTTGTTCACGTAACGGCGAAAACCAAAGGCGATGCGTTTTCGCGCGCATTTGTTGATGGTTTAGACCACGGCGCTTTGGTTACGGACTGGGAAGGGCGGATCGTCTACGCCAACCGTGCCTATGGCGACATGACCGGAGCCGAGAGCGTCCGTGATGTATCCACCTTGGAGCGCGTGCTTTCCGGCGCGGATGAGGCGTCAGAAATCGTCTACCGGATGAACCAACGGGTGCGGGCAGGTGAAACGCATCCGCAGGAATTTCGATTGGTGCATAGCCTGCCGGATTTGCAGAACGGCACTCAGACGTCCGCCCCTCACTGGTACCGCCTGTCCTCGCGCCTGTTGCCCCACAGCGGGTATTCCAAGCCCTTAATCGTGTGGGAACTCGCTGATGTAACTTTGGAGCGATCTCGTCAGGAAAGCGTATTCCTGGAGCTGCAACACGCCATTGATTATCTCGACCATGCGCCTGCCGGTTTCTTTTCCGCCCAGCCAGACGGGTCCGTCGTCTACATGAATGCGACGCTTGCGGAATGGCTCGGGCGCGATTTGGCCGATTTCAAGCCTGGCACCATACAGATGCAGGACCTCATTTTGGGCGACGGAATGGCGCTGCTCAACACATTGAATGTTGAACCCGGCCAATCCCGTACCGCTGTAGTTGATCTCGATCTGGCACGATCCAACGGTCAAAGCCTGCCGGTTCGGCTCTATCATAAGGTGCCGTTTGCGCCCGACGGTGCGCCAGGCGCTACGCGGACCGTGGTGTTGAACCGTAGTGCGGGTGAGGGCAATGCCGAAGACCTGCGTGCGGCGGAAGTGCGTTTCACCCGGTTCTTCAACAACACCCCTATCGCCATCGCGTCCTTCGGTGCGGATGGCGCCATGATCCAGTCAAACGCGCCTTTCCAGCGACTGTTTGCACCCGTTTTGGGTCAGTCGGACGGTGATGGCCCGGTCAAGATTGAAGACCTTTGCGGGGAAGACGAACGTCCTGCGGTTCACAAGGCACTGGCAGATGCGATTGCCGGTAAAGGTGCGATTGACCATATCGATTCTGTGGTTCCGGGACTAAGCGCACAGATCGAGGATGAAGATTGCTCGCTGCGCTTTTTCATCAGCACGGTATCGGACGGGTCTGATTTGCACGAGGATAATGATGATGTGTCGGTGCGGGAACGCGCAATCGTCTACGCCATTGAAATGACCGAACAGAAGGCTCTTGAGCGTCAGATGGCCCAGAGCCAGAAGATGAATGCGGTGGGCCAACTGGCTGGTGGCATCGCACATGACTTTAACAATGTGCTCACAGCCATCATCGGCCTCTCCGATCTCTTGTTGTCGAACCACCGTCCGTCAGACCCATCGTTTACGGACATTATGGGCATCAAACACAGCGCCAACCGGGCAGCCTCCTTGGTGCGCCAACTGTTGGCCTTTTCCAGACGGCAAACGCTGCGTCCGCAAACGCTTTCAGTGCCGGACGTGTTGGCCGACATGCGCATGCTGCTTGCGCGTCTGGTGGGCGATAATATCAAGCTTGAGATCAATCACGGACGCGATTTGTGGCCGCTGCGGGCAGACATCGGGCAGTTGGAGCAGGTAATCGTGAACCTTTGCGTCAACGCCCGAGATGCGATCAATGACACACCCTCCGGCGGCAAAGACGGTCAGATCACCGTGGGC
Source organism: Pseudomonadota bacterium (assembly GCA_039815595.1). Lineage (GTDB taxonomy): Bacteria > Pseudomonadota > Alphaproteobacteria > Rhizobiales > Rhizobiaceae > Pseudahrensia. The sequence continues at coordinate 19,233 of JBCBYZ010000040.1, forward strand.
ACGTCCAACGTGTTGAAAGGGTCCACACAGATGGAGTCTGTACGTCGGGAAATGCCTGATGCCGATTATGTGCTCATCGAAGTGCAAGACAGCGGTACCGGCATGAGTGACGAAATCATGCAGAAAATCTTTGACCCGTTTTTCTCCACCAAAGAAGTGGGCAAAGGCACCGGTCTTGGCCTCTCAATGGTCTACGGCATCGTCAAGCAATCTGGCGGGTTCATCTACCCGGAGAGTGTCTTGGGCGAGGGGACGACTTTCCGCATTTATCTGCCACGTCATGAACCGAGCGCAGCCGAATTGCAGGAGGCCGCTGCGGATGTGGGCGAGCGCAAGGAGCGGGTCCGCAATCTGGCTGGAAATGCGACCATACTATTTGTGGAAGACGAGGACGCTGTCCGTGCTGTTGGCAGCCGCACGTTGGAGGCGCGGGGCTATATCGTTCACCAAGCGGAGAATGGTGTCGAGGCCATGGAATTGCTGGAAGAGCACAGTGACGAAATCGATCTTGTTGTCTCTGATGTCGTGATGCCGGAAATGGATGGCCCCAGCCTTCTGGACGCTGTGCGTAAAACCGGTAACCAAGTGCCGTTTATATTCGCCTCTGGTTATGCCGAGGATGCGTTTGAAAAGAACCTCCCAGAAGCTGAACAAAACCAGTTTGGCTTTATCCCAAAACCCTACAGCCTCAAGCAGTTGGCCACTGTTGTTAAGGAAGTGCTGGATGGGGATGATTGAACGTAACGACGTGCCATAAAGCCGAAAAAACGGCCCCATATGGGGCCGTTTTCATCTGCTATGATCTTCGGTTCAGTCCTGATAGCAATGGTCTTCGATCCCATTAAAATTGGCGTAGACGAAATTGCCCTTCGAGTGGATTGAGTTGGCACCGCTGACATATTGAGAGCCGGAACCGGACCGAACACTGGACATTTTGATCTCCGGTAGGCTGTCGTGAGACACATAGGCATAGGACTGGTTGCCAATGTTCTCATACCTAACCACCAGCGGAATGCCTTCGTTACAGGAATAGTTCACGATGCTGGTGCTGTAGGCTTGGCCGATCTGACCACCACCTTGGTTGTTGCCCTGACCGTATGTCGGCTTTTGCTTCATCGCTAAGCTCTGCACCGCGTGGGTGCCGAGGTTTTGGCCCTGAGACCCGATAGCGCTGACGGTGCGGCTGTTTAGGTCGATATTGATGTAGACGCCTTTTTGCCGGTTCAGAAGTTGCAGCCAGTTGGCTTCGAGTTGCACGCGGACGAAGTGGGCGACGATGGTGCCGTTTTGCGAGCGGCCGATCCAGTTGCCGTTGCCTGTGGCCTCAAGTGAACCGTCATGCAGGTAAACGGCCTGCAGGTCTTTTGCGCTGGTGCGATTGTCGACAGGCACGCCGGTTTGCTGGACGCCATTCCAGCCCTGCTGAACTTGGCCGTGCTGTTGGTTCCAATTAGGTTGGTTGTGGCCGTTAAAGGTCTGAGCCATTGCGCCAAGTGTGGTGCTGCCGAGCACTGCGGCGATGATAGCGGTTTTGAGGATGGATTTTGTGGATGATTTGAACATTTTGATCTCCTGAAGGATGGTGCAGGTGTTGTTTGGTGCGAGATCAAAATCGGCATTTTGGCTTGAACGGCGGATGAACAGGCTGTTCAGGAAAGAGCGTAAAATCGTTCAAAAAGCGCCGCAAAGCGCCCAAGTGTGACGGAATGCACGCGGCTTGTGTGCCTTATGCACACGCTCTGCGCTGTAAGGTGGCTTTACAGGCACACGACCACTGCCTATCCCAACACCACGAACAGGCCTTGAGACGGACGAACCTTTTTATGCGCGCAGAGATGCAGACGCTTGCCGACGAAATCACGCAGACCATTTCCCTTTTGCGGCGGCATTTGGATTGGGAGAAAGCTGTGCGCCGTCTGTCAGAATTGAACGACGCGGCTGAAGACCCGGACCTTTGGAACGATGCTGCCAAAGCGCAAGCGCTGATGAAGGAGCGCCAGTCGCTTGAAACCAGCATTTCATCGATCAATTCGCTTGAGACCGATTTGAACGACACGCGTGATCTGATCGAACTTGCGGAAATGGAAGACGATGCGGATGTGCTTAATGAGGCCGAGGAGGCCTTGCGCGATCTGCACGGGGCCTTGGGCAAGCGCCAGGTCGAGACGCTTCTATCCGGTGAGGCGGATGCCAACGATACCTATTTCGAGGTTCACGCAGGGGCAGGGGGCACAGAGTCCAATGATTGGGCCAATATGCTGCTGCGAATGTACATTCGCTGGGCGGAGCAAAACGGCTATAAGGTGGAGGTGCAGGCGACCACCCCTGGCGACGAAGCAGGTATCAAGTCCGCCACGGTCCTGATCAAAGGGCACAATGCCTATGGCTATATGAAGACCGAGTCCGGCGTCCATCGGCTGGTGCGGATTTCGCCCTATGATTCCAACGCGCGTCGGCACACGTCTTTTTCTTCGCTTTGGGTCTATCCTGTGATTGATGACAATATCGAAATCGTCGTGCCGGACAGTGAAATCCGTATCGATACGTACCGCTCGTCCGGGGCGGGTGGACAGCACGTCAACACGACTGACTCGGCTGTGCGGATCACCCACTTACCGACCGGGATCGTGGTCACTTCCTCGGAGAAGTCCCAACACCAAAACCGGGCCAACGCCATGAAGGCCTTGAAAAGCCGTTTGTATGAAATGGAAATGCAAAAGCGCAATGAAGCCATGCAGGCGGCCCATGACAGCAAGACCGATATTGGCTGGGGACACCAGATCCGATCTTATGTTTTGCAGCCCTATCAATTGGTCAAAGACCTGCGCACGGGCGTGGAAAGCACCAACCCTTCCGGCGTTTTGGACGGTGATCTCAACGCTTTCATGGAAGCCGCCCTGGCCCACCAGGTGAGTGGTGAGGACAAAGTGGTTGAAGACGTCGAATAAGGCGTGCTGACATGCGGGCGAGGTTTTTGACCAATCGTTAGATCGCGACCTGCAGTATGAGCGCACCGCAACCAGCACCGTTTCCGCTACCAGACGCGCCTTTGTTGTCATCGACGGGTAAAGCGGGAACGGGTTCCCAAAGCGGGTTTGTGACCGGTGTCATAGCGCTTTGTGAAAATGCGTTCCGCGTGGTGGGTTTCTTCATCTACACCGCGCTGGCCTACGGGCTGTTATCGGCCACGTGCCACCAAAATCCGTTTTTGTGGTTGTTCGTCTTCTTCCTCAGCTTTCTGTTTTACCTCTATGTCTGGAGCATCACAGTTGGTTCCTTTGCGCACCGTTGGGCGCAGCGCAGGCGTACCGAGCGGGCCAGAAAGCGCTGGCGGCGCATCATCAACGGCCTGGTCATCTCACTTGCTTTGATGAGCTTTGTGTTTTTCTCGTTCCAAAGCTTGATCAACACCTATGTGTTGAGACTGTTTCCCGAAGCGCGGACCTGCGACATGTTTCAGTTCCGCGTGATGGAAAACGAAGCGGGCAAAGCAGCACCGACACGGTCGAGCGTTGCCGGACAGTCTCCGGGAGGAGCCGTTACTACCGCTCCGACACCATCTCCCTCTGGAACTGTTGCCCCATCACCAGCGCCATCAACGTTGCCCCCGGGAGCACCCGTCGTCGTGCCATCCCAAAGATCACCTACTGCGCCAGCACAAAGCCAGCCCTTCAACCTGCAAAGGCTCAGCCCGCAAGGCAATTAAATCTGTGAGCGTGATTGGGCGGCTCAAGTTCTTTGCTTGGCTAAAGCCCAAGTTGTCTTTCCGAATTGTCGGCGTGGTTGTTGCCTGTACAAACGCACTACATTTCCGCCGCGTAGGCGCGCCGCAAATGTCTATGAGTACCGCCGGAAGTGGAAAGGGCTGTCCGCCCGTGGGCCATGCGGGTGTTGTCCAAAATCAAAAGATCGCCAGCAAACAATTTCAACTGAAACGAGCATTTGGCCAAGGCGTCTGCAAGATTTTCCAATGGCTTCTGGTGGCTGGTCGGGCAGTTTGTACGGTCCAATCGAAAGCGTAGTCTTGGAGTGCCACTGTCGCTTGGGTGGTCAATTACCGCAAAGGATGCTGATTCTCCCTCTTCGCAACCGGGTGGATAGCGGAACGAAAACACAGTGTCCGAAAGAGCCTCCCTGTCCTTGTCTGACAGCAGTGTGATGGCCTGTTTGACGTCTGAAAGCAGAGTAACGCCGCCGCCATCGGGATCAGGCTGGACGCAGTGAGTGAGGATATACCGTGACCTGCTCCCCTGAAACCTCCTCGATTTTTGGTTAGTCCTGTTCCTCACACGAGGAGACGGACGATGAAGAAATCACGGTTCACAGACGAGCAGATCATCGGGATTTTGAAGGAGCATCAGGCGGGTGCGACGGCGAA
>JBCBYZ010000063.1:0-18687 GCA_039815595.1 Pseudomonadota bacterium
GTCGCACCAGAAACAACCCGAGCAAGTTCGGCCGTATCCTGTTGAAAGGCGAGGACAAGGTCTCGATCGCTTGGTCCGCCGGATGAGTTTGCCTTCCTTGTTGCGTTTGGGCGCACTGACCGAAGGTGACGCGAGCATGGTGCCGAGACGGGGAAACTGGCGGTGCAAGACGCTGACTAAGACTGCCATGTCACGGGCAGTGGTCACCTGTCTTGGGTGGTGCAGTCCGTGGGGGTTTTCAAAACGTGATCCGGTCATGCCCAGCGCCTTGGCGTCCGCTGTCATTTGAGCAGCGAAGGCTTCTGACGTTCCGGAGATTGTCTCGCCAATGGCCACTGAAATGTCGTTGGCAGACTTGATGAGCAGCAACTTTAGCGCGTTTTCCAAGGTTACCGTCGTACCGAGCCCGTAGCCCATGCGGCTAGGCGGTTGTTTGCGGGCGGCGCGGGAAATGCGAACCGGGCTGGTGAGCAGTACCTCTCCGCGTTCCACCGCTTTCATGGCGGAGTAAGCCGTCATCAGTTTGGTCAGCGAAGCCGGGTGCCAAGGATGAAACGCATCCTTTTGAGCCAGCACGCGCCCATTGCTGAGGTCGATGACCAAATGTGGTTTGGCGTGCGCCATCGGCACGTGAAGGGCGATGGCGAGCAAAATGGCCATGACACACGCCACAGCTGGTCGCAGCATCCGGTGTAGGGTGTTGCTGACCCATTCGAAATCAGGGCTCACAAAATCTATGTTCGAAGACATAAGGTTTCTGTCCAATGGCGATCTTAGCCCTGTTTATACCAGCCAAAGAGGATTGCGAAGCGCTGCTGCGATCACACAAGCTTTTGCAGTGAGGCTGAAAGTTGATGGGCGGCTGCCTCTAAAGAGTGGTTTCGCTCGATATGAGTGCGTGTCTTTGCTGCAAGATCGTTCCGCAGGCTGGGTTGGCTCAGGAGCAGGTGTAGTTGTTCGCTGAGGCTACTCGCGGTTTCCACAGTGGCCAGCAGACCGGTTTCGCCGTGCCTGACACTGAGAGAAACGCCCATACTGTCCAAGGCTGCTACGGGCGTGCCCATGGTTTGGGCCTCCAGAAAAACCATCCCGATGGGCTCCCGCCAACCGGGCCATACCATAAGGTCAGCCGCTTTAAGGCCCGCTAAGACTTCCGCGTGGGTGAGGGCGCCGGCAACGTGTATTCGGGCCGGATCAAAGCGTTGAAACAGCGTCTCGATGTAGCCGCGCTCCGGGCCGTCTCCGATGAGAATTAGGTTCCAATGCAAGCCTTGCAGCGGCGTTAGGGCGTCGGCCAAAATCTCATAGTTTTTGGCTTTCTTGCCTGGGCGCATCATGCCCACACAGGCTAAGACTGGCACGTCGGCACGCCAGTGCTGCGGGGACAGATTGGTTGTCAGAGTAGCCTGAACTTCCTTGTCGAGTGCGTCCAAGTCGATGAAGGGATTGAGCGCATCAATGTGCGTGTCTTCGATGCCAAGGCTGTTGAGATACGCTCTGTCCGTCGGTTTGAAAGCGATGTGGCGGTCCGCGGTTTTGATCCCAGCTTGCGCTTCCATCCGCCAAGCCCGCCAACGGTCTGCGCCTTTTTCAAAGCCTTGACCGGTCTTGGCTGCCTCAACCGTGACATAGGGAATTGAGAGTGCCGCTGCCACACGGGGTCCAATCCAGTCCGGGGCTTTGCAATAGGGGTGGTAGGTCACAAAGACATCCGGTGGTGCAGCACTGAGGCGACTGACGACGGCGTCGACTTCGGCGAAAGCTGCTGCTTTTCGCTCCGCCAAGATCGCATCGGCATCCCGCTTTGAATAGGCGATGAAGCGCGAAGCCAGTTCCACGGTGTGCCCGCCAAACGTCAGCGCTTTGATCAGGTTTTGTGCGATTAGCCGGTCGCCTGAAGGTATTGCATGGTCCGGCGGTTTGATGGGCGCGTAAAAGGCAATCTTGCTCATCGCTGCAAGTCCGCATTTTTGGCGTCCAATGCCCAGGTTTTCAAAAGGTGCGCGGATGTTGCTGCGCCGGAAAAATCAATCTCATGGTTGACCGGCTCAAGCTGTGTTGTTTTATCGATTGCTGCCAGCAGGCTTGCAGCGGTGCAAGTGCTTTCGGGCAGACAGACGCAGCGGCCCTTTTCTTCCAGCAACTGGCTGCGGCGCAATTGTTCGGTCTGATTGTCCAAATCATGGGGCACGAAAACGATGCCGCAGCCAGTGTGCGACTGTGCCTTCAGCGCATCCATGGCGGTGTTGTACCCGCATTGAGACACGGTCACGCCCGCCGTTTTCATGTGGCTGCTGAGGTTATCGACGTGGCGTGACACTGTGATCCTGTCCGAGACACTTTCCGTCAGGTTTGCCTTCGTCTCAGCGTCCGCGTTTTGTCCGTGAATGATGTGCCAGTAGCGCTCTTGTGGATCGCTCAAGGCCGCCTCTTTGGCGGAGCGCATAAGGGTATGACCAAAGGCTCCACCCCCGGCGCTTACGATAACATCGACGGGTGGAGGGCTTGCCGCAGCCTTCGGATTGTCTTTAACCACGAAACCGGAATAACGCACCCGCTCTTCAATTGCGTTGAACATTGGAAACGTTGCACCTAGTTCCACGAGGGCCGGATCACTGTGAACGAGCACATGGTCGAACAAGCGGCTGACCCATTCGGCGGTTTCCTCGGCCCGTCCGGGTTTTCGATTTTCTTGCAGAATATCGCGAACGGAAGAAACGATGGCGGGTTTTGGAGTGCGTTTTTTGGCCGCTTCAATCAAAGCTATGATTTCGGATCGCACGCGCCTGCGCCCAAACGGAAAGGCTTCAAACAAAAGTAGGTCGGGTTGAAGTGTTGCGAAATGCTTCAACAAGAGCGTCTCGCGGTTCTCCATCCAAGTGTTGGACAATGGTGCTCCTGTGCCGTCGATGTAATGGGCGTAAGACGCGTCGGTGACGGCGATCGGCGGCAGGTGGAACACCGAGTCAGCTTCAAATGCCGCCCCCTCCATGGGCACGCCGCCATAGATGATGTCCACATCGATACCGGCACGTGCCATGGCTTTGGTCAGTTGCATGGCCCGGTGAACGTGCCCCACGCCCAAAAGGTGCAGAACGTAAAATAAAACACGCGGTCGTTCCGCGTTTTCCAAGTTTAGCCTGACCATCAGGTCGGTGGCTCTTTGGATGTTGCTGGTGCCAATAGCGCCAGAAGCTGTTCGATTTCATGGTCCGCGTTGAAGTCACGACGAACTCGCGCATTGCCGGCGACGCCATAATTGATCCGCTTTTGAGGGTCGCGGGCCAGTGTTGTCAGAGTTTCGGCAAGGCGATCTGGATCGTTGGGGGGAACCAGGCTTCCGTTGACCCCATCTTCAATCAATTCCGGAATCCCCGAAATGGGGGTGGAGACAACGGGCATGCCTTGGCTTTGGGCTTCGATGATCACGTTCGGCAGGCCATCGCGATTGCCGTCGGAGCCAATCCTGCAGGGGAGAACAAAAATATCGCTCTCACGGTAAGCCTCCAACACCCGTTTTTGGGCCTGAGCGCCCAGGAAGGATGTGTGGTCGGAAATGCCGAGATCCGCAGCCAATTGTTTAAGCTGCGAAAGCAATGGCCCCCCCGCGATGTGGATCCAATGCCAATGCAGGTCAGAGGGCAGTCTTGCCAAGGCGCGCAGCAGTGTGTCCAAACCCTTCTTTTCGACTGCGCGACCGACGCTCAAAAACTGTACAGTGTCTTCCGGCGATGTACCGGTCCGCTTTGACCGTGGAACGGGGTTTTCTGGAAACCGTTCCAAATCGAGCCCGTGATAGAGGAGTTTGACTGTATCAGTTTTTCGGGCAAGCGCTGCCAGATGGTCGGCACCATTCTTGGTGCACGTGACCGTCCATTCGGCGTCATCCAGTTTGTCTTGCAGTTCCCAATCCGGTGACGTCCATATGTCGACCGCATGGGCTGACATTGAATAGGGCAGGCCCCGAAGCACGCTGGTGTACCGCGTGACCGAGCCTGGAGTGTGAATGAAATGGCCGTAAAGCCACCTCGCCTCGCCGGGCAGTTCGGTAGCCGCCACCAAGGCTTGAACGAACCGGCGCACACGGTTGCGGGTTTTGTCGCGCCATAAGTCTTTGAGCCAAAGTGCTCTTGCACGTTTGTAGCCGGGCAGGCGTCTGGCGCTCCACCACGCTTTGATGCAGCGTTTCACATCATCATGGACATATTCCGGCAAGTAGAGCAGCGGGGCTGTGATCTCGTGGTGCACCGGGTGTCGTTTGGTGTCGGTTGGGTGACGAAGCGAAACCAGATGCAGGTTGAGGCCTGCTTTTTGCAGGTTAAGGATCTCTTGCGCGATGAAGGTTTCTGAAAGACGCGGATAGCCTTTCAGAAATATGCATATGAGGCCGTTTCGTTTTTGTGTTGGCGTGTCCATCAAACCCGACCGCAACCCTGCGTTCTTGAGGTCTGTTTCAATTGGGCACCGCTTCCAGTGCCACTGGTTCAACACGGGTTGTTTCGGCTACCCGTTCTTCGCGCTCATCTGTCTGCCCGACCAGTATCTCACCGACCCGATCGCAGATCGCGTCCAAGCCTGAGAAGTCGACTTCAAACTCAGAAGCTGATGGCTTGTTCTGTCCTGTTAGTGCTCGAAGCGCCGCAGCCATGGTTGCGGGATCTGCGGCGCGGTCGGCGTCCAACATGGTTGCGATGCCAACCTCATGGGCGCGGTTGGCCCGGATCAATTGCTCTTCTCTTGGGTGGGTGCGCGGTACGAAGAGGGCTGGCTTATCGAACGACATGATTTCGCAAAACGTGTTGTAGCCGCACATACCCACCACGGCTGTAGCGTTTGCAATCAGGCTTTCCATAGCATTGTCAAAATCGATGACGGTCACCCCGTCCAATGTGCTGGCGCGTCGGTGCACTTCGCCGCGCTCTTCCGACCCCATAAACGGTCCGGGAACCAATAGAAGGTGGGTGCCAAATTTCGCATCATGTTCACGTGCGGCCAGCACCGTGGACATGAGATCAGCGCCATCGCCACCCCCGCCTGCCGTCACCAAGATATAATCGTCGGGCAATTGCAGGTTTTCAACGTTGTCGGCGGCCGGCGTCTCCCGGGGCAAAAAGCCCATGTAGCGGGTAAGATCTTGCACGTCCTGGGGAACCTCTAACCCTTGCAAAGGATTCCAAAAGGGTTTCGACCCGTAAATCCATATGTCGTCATAAAGACCGCTCATTGACCCTAGAGTCTCTTTGCGTGTCCATTCTTCCGCCAGCAGTTCAGGTGAATCCATCACGTCACGCAGACCAAGGACGTTGCAACATCCTTCGGCCTTTAGGGCTGCCAGGGCGGGTCCGATCTCGCCCCGCAACCCCAAGGGTTCTTTGTCTGCGATAAAGATGTCTGGGTGGAAAAGCTTGGCCGTTTGCAGGATTAATTCCTCACGCATGGCCAGCGTGTCTCCGATATCGATGTGTTCGCTGATCGAAGTATATTCGCCGGAATACAGTTTGATCACACTAGGAATTTTGACAAAATCCACCCGCGCTTTGAAGTCAAACGCGCCTGCGATCTGCGATCCTGAAATGATGAGGACACCGAGACCCTTGTAACGGTCCACAAGGGCGTGCGCGATTGTGCGGCAACGGCGCAAATGGCCAAGACCAAATGTGTCATGGCTGTACATGAGAATGCGAGCGTCGTTGAGACGATGCATGGCCGCGCTACCGAGTTCCGCCGTTGCTTTGACCTTATAGACGGTGGAGGCAGGTCGCAATGCGCGCACGCGATTCAGTGGGGCGTCAAATTTTGGGTCTTAACGACTGCTGGATCGCTTCAGCGGGCGTCCAAGAGAGGCGTAGTCAAAGCCGTCTTTTGCCATTTGTTGGGTGGAATACAGGTTCCGGAAATCCACCACGACGGGTTGCTTCAGAAGTGGCTTTTTGGCCAACCAGTCGATGGTTTTTATCTCGTCCCATTCGGTCAAGACCAAGACGGCTTCTGCCCCCGTCAGGGCTTCATCCATCGATGAGGCCACTTCCATGTGTTGTATCGCGTCCGCAGCGGCTTCCCCCGCTTGCGGGTCATAGCCGATGACCTCGGCTCCCTGCTTGATCAAGAGCGGTACGATTACGGTGGATGCCGCTGATCTTATATCATCCGTATTGGCTTTGAAGGCCAATCCCAAAACAGCAATGCGGCGGTTGAGCAGAGGCAAATGGCGCTCGACACCCCAAGAGTCCGCACAGAAATCAGCAACCTTACGACCCAAACGGCGAATGTGGAACGAGTTGGAGTCGACAACCGATTCAACAATGCGGACGGGGCAGTCTGCTTCCTGCGCCAATATAGTGAGCGCCAGCGTGTCTTTGGGAAAGCAGGAGCCGCCATAGCCAGGGCCGGGTTTTAGAAACGCTGAGCCGATGCGGGCATCAAGACCGATGCCCTGCGACAGGGCTTCCACATCCGCTCCTGTCGCATCACACAGGTTTGCCATTTCATTGATGAAGGCAACTTTGGTCGCCAAGAACGCGTTGGCGGAATACTTGATCAGTTCCGACGTCTCCAAAGATGCAGAAATGATGGGGACGCCTTCGGTTTCAAAATGCGCATAGATCTCGCGCATCTTGGCTTCGCAGTCCGGATCGTTGGAGCCTATGACGATGCGATCCGGGTTCATGAAGTCTGTGATGGCCGCGCCTTCGCGCAAGAACTCGGGGTTGGATGCGACAGCGAACGTTACGCCACCCCCGTGCTTCTCCAAGATACGGCTGACCCGCCGGCACGTCCCTACGGGCACGGTTGATTTCACAACGACGATTTTGGAAGAATCGGCGGCCTTGGCGACTTGTTTTGCGGCCCCTTCCACTTGAGTGAGGTCTGATCTGCCGTCGCCCGCAGGGGGCGTGCCTACAGCAAGAAAAATCATGTCACAGGCGTGCACAGCAGCTTCAACGTCGGTCGTGAAGTTGAGCAGACCGTCGCTGTGTGTTTGGGCCACCAACTCATCAAGACCGGGTTCGTAGATTGGAATTTCACCGCGCAAAAGCGCTTTCACTTTTTCCTCTTCCCGATCCACACAGATGATGGAATGGCCAATTTTTGCCAAGCAAGCACCCGTCACCAAACCGACGTAGCCGGTGCCAATCATCGCGATTTTCATGTGGGTCTCCGCGGTTAAGCGCGCCAATTTTGCTCTGCTTTAAAGGAATATTCACCACAAGAACAACTGCGCCCCTCAAATTTACTTAAAACTGAAACGGCCCCCTTAAAGCTGCTTTTTCATATCCTGGGGGCGGGGCTAACGAATGGCACACACGACATATCATCGATCAGGCGACACGCAGGCGGTTTATCGATCGCTGGTTATTTCTCTGTTCAGTGAAAACAACACCATCCTAGCGGGTGCCATTGCATCGGGCACCGCGATTGCGATGACGGCTCACTACGTTGGATCACTTTTGTTGTGGGTTATTGCTGCGCTTACCATCGTGGTGGGTGTCGCGCGTTTCATGTTGGGCAGGACCTTTAACAAGATCGACGATCCAAAGTCGTTGACCACGCAACAGATTGCCAAGTGGGATTTTCGGTTCAGTGTGGGCGCTATCGCCTGCACAAGTCTTTTGGGAGCCTGGTGCTTGGTCGCGGCACTGCCGGGTGACCCTTTTCCCCGTTTCATCAGCGTTGTCGTTACCTTTGCCAATATTGTCGGGATTTGTACGCGCAGTTCCGCTTTGCCGCGTTTGGTGACATGGCAATTGGTAACCATGGTGTCGCCTATGGTTCTTGGGCTCTACGTGACCGGTGATGAGTATGCGATCCTCGGTGTGCTTTTGATCCCATTCATGTTCAGTCTGCACCGAATTGCTGCAGGGCAGCGGGAGATTTTGCTGGAGAATATTGCGCAGCGTCAAAAGGCGGAACAGCTGGCCACGCAAATGCACACCGCCCTTGAAAACGTGCCCCAGGGCATCGTCATGTTTGATGCCGACGGTCATTTGGAAGTTTCAAACGCGCATGTGCAGAAGATGGCCGGGCGTTCTGCCCGCTCTCTTGAAGGAGCAACGACTGAGCGCATGTTGACATTGATGCAGCAGTCTAGTGGCGCAGAAAAAGCCGATGTTGACGAAATACGCACCTGGCTCACGAAATCGACCGAGCGCACCATTGCCCACACGATGAACCTTGGAATCGATCAGCGGCGCATCGTCCGGTTCCGCGCCTCGCGGATGGACAATGGTGGCTTTATTGGAACGTTTGAAGACGTCACCCGCGAAGTTGCTGCAGAAAACCGCATCCAACATATGACGCGCTACGACCGTCTTACGGGATTGATCAACCGAAGTTACCTGCCCTTGGTGTTGGAGGAGACGATCCAGCAGCGCGAAGAAGGCGAACACACGGTTGGCCTTTTGGTTGGTGTTCAAAAATTCAAGAAGATCAATGATATGATGGGGCACCAAATTGCTGATCTTCTGTTGTGTGAATTGTCGGAGCGCCTGTCGCAGACCTTGCCAAGCAATGCGGTCATCGGGCGGTTCAGCAATGATGAATTTATGATCGCTTGGAACGGCGATCGTGATCGCGACCTGGCTCAGCACACCGCCGATCTTGTGGAAGAAGCGCTCAACAAAACGATGACATTGGGTGGGCGTTCCGTGACCGTGTCGTGCAAGATCGGTGTATCAGTGGCGACTGAATTTACGACTTCGGGTTCTCTCATTAAGGAAGCCGGTCTTGCATTGGCGGCTGCCGAGGCATGTGAATTTAGGAATTGGCTGGTTTTCGACGACACCATCGGCAAACAGTTGGAAATGAAGCAGCTGATCGAAGATGGCTTGCGTCAAGCCATTGATGAGGGCGCATTTGAACTCAATTATCAGCCGATTGTGGATTTGAAAAACAAACGTGTTGCCGTTTGCGAAGCTCTGGTCCGTTGGAACCACCCCACATTGGGTTTTGTGTCGCCACCAGTCTTCCTGTCCATCGTGGAAGAACTCAATCTGATGGATGAACTCGGGGCCTGGGTCCTTCGCACCGCGTGCGAAACGTGTGCCAGTTGGGAGGGTCAAACGGGTGTGGCGGTGAACCTATCGGCCGCGCAGTTTCGCAGTCACCAGCTTGTCGACTTGGTTAAAACAGTTTTGGCCGAAACCAAGCTTGATGCGCGCCGGTTGGAACTTGAGGTGACCGAAACCTTGATGTTGCACGATGTCGATGAGGCGATCCGTCAGTTGCATGCATTGAAAAAACTGGGTGTCCGCATATCGCTCGACGACTTTGGAACCGGTTATTCGAGCTTGAGTTACATGAACAAGCTGCCGTTGGATAAGGTGAAAATTGACCGCAGCTTCGTCACCGGTCTGATGAACGACCTCAAGGCACAAACGCTCATCACGGGTATATCGGCTTTGGGTCACGGTCTGGATCTCACCGTGGTGGTTGAAGGCGTTGAAACGTCGATGGAATTGCGTCGATTGATGAAACACGCGCAGGTTGATCAGATACAGGGATACCTGTTCAGCAAGCCGCTCAACTCCCAAGCTGCGGATGTTCTGTTCAAGCCCGGCAGTGCCGTCATGAAGGATATGCTGGCTCATATTCCTGATAAGATAAAACTGGCGGCCTAGAGCCGGTCCCCTCCAAACGGACCCGTTTGAGCTGGAACGGCGGCAAAACAAAAACGCGAGAGCCAATCAATGCTTAGAAGAGGCGGATGATCATCTTTAGCTGGACAGGTTTGAAGTGCTGTCACCGCGAACAAAGACAGTTTGACTGACCTTTATAAACGATTAAGCTGAACCCCAACAGCCATAATGGCTGGACAGGGGCGCAGAATGAAGAATGCAGGGAACCAACATCCGCTCGTGGAGCGGATGGAGGAAATAATGCCTGTTGTTGAGTACAGGTTGATCTCCGATCCGGGGGATCGCGACGATGTCTATCGGCTGCGCTACGAAGGGTATTCGGCGGGCGGCAGCATCGCACAAAACCCTGAGCGCCGCTCCAGCGACACATTTGATGAACAGCCCTACACCCAAGTATTCGGCGTCTATATTGCCGGGCGTTTGTCGAGCACGTTGCGGTTGAGCTACCTCTCAGCCCACACCCGTACCACACCCAGCATGATGACCCACGGCGGTTTGTTGGAGCCGTATCTGGCAGATCGCAAGCTGCTGGTGGACCCAACCCGCTTTGTAATTGATCAGACGGCGGCGGCCCAGTTCCCGGAACTGCCCTACATCACCATGCGCATCCCCATCATGGCCTGTCTGCATTTTGATGCCGACCACTGCTTATCGTTGGTAAAAGAGCAGCACGCGACATTCTACAAGCGCCTGTTCAGGGCTCATGTGATTGGTAGTACTGTGTTTTACGAAGGGCTGAATATGGATGTGCAATTAATGATCAGCAGTGTCCCGGACATTCACGATGATCTGGATACCCGCTTTCCATTCTTCCGCTCGCACTACATCGAGCGCAGACAATTGTTCGGTACCGAAGGCGCTATGCAGGCTCTGTTTGAAGGTCGCCAACAGGCGGCTTGATCGTTTTCAAGCGGTGTCGAGCGGTCTTGCTTAAAGACCGCTCGTGTTCAAAACGTTTCTGCGGCCCGACGCTATTTGTAGGGGTCTGCCGCGTCGCGCAGGCCGTCGCCCAAGAAGTTGAACGCAATGATCACAAGGATCACCGGCACAACCGGCAGCATCAGCCAGGGTGTGATGGCCACCGTGTTGATGTTCTGGGCTTCATTCAACAGCACACCCCATGACGTAATGGGTTCTCGTAGGCCCAGGCCGAGGAAGGACAACGCTGTCTCGCCCAATATCATGGTTGGAATGGTAATGGTTGCCGATGCTATTAGATGGCTCATGAAACCGGGCACGAGGTGTCTACCAATAATGCGCGAGGGGTTTGCGCCGATGAGTTGCGCGGCCAAGACATATTCCTCTTCGCGCAAGGATAAGAGTTTTGATCGCACCGCGCGTGCAAGGCCGGTCCAATCCAACAGTCCCAGTATGACAGTGATGCCGAAGTAAACGAGTATCGGGCTCCATGAGGCTGGCATGATGGCTGATAAAGTGAGCCATAGAGGAATGGTTGGGATGGACTGCAATACCTCAATGATGCGTTGCACTACCATATCGACCCAACCGCCGTAGTATCCGGCAAGCCCCCCAATCACGATGCCCAACACGAAGGAGACGGTAATGCCGATCAATCCGATGGTGAGGGAGATGCGCGCACCCTGAATGATCCGCGATAACAAGTCTCTGCCGAGCCTGTCCGTGCCAAGGAGGTAAAATGGAGCGCCCTTTGGAGCGCAGACCAGATGGTTGTCACCTTCAATCAGACCAAACCAGTAGTAGGAATCGCCGTTACAAAAGAAGGAGAGCTTTATCGGTTTTGTCGTGTCCGCTGTGTATTCACGTTGCATGGTCTCTAAATTGAGCTTGCGCTTCAAATCGTAGACGAAGGGGCCGATAAATTCGCCCTCATGGAACAGGTGCACGCCTTGTGGCGGTACATAAATGTGCTGGGTGTGGCGGGTCTGATAATTCCACGGCGATAAAAATTCGCTGATGAAAATTGAGCCGTAAAGCAGAAGCAAAAAGATGCCGCACCAGACAGCGACTTTGTGTTGCCGAAACTTCCACCACATCAAGGTGAGCTGCGAAGCGAAGTAGATTTTTTCTTGCTCCGGCGTCAGTTTTTCAACGGACCGCAGATCGAAGGGAGCTTTCGACACGTAATGGGGCAACGCGGCTGTGCCTTGTTGCGGGAGCGGGCTCGTATCCACCACCTTGGCGGTGGTTTTAGTCTTGTCTGCACTCATTTTGAGGCCCCTCCCGAAAGGCGGATGCGGGGATCAAGAAAGCCCAGTGCGATGTCAGACAACAATACTCCGATCACGGTCAGTGTTGCGAGGAACATCAAAAAGGATCCTGCCAGGTACATGTCCTGGCTTTGCAACGCCGCAATCAACAAGGGACCTGTTGTCTGCAAGGATAGCACGATGGCGACGATTTCTGCGCCGGAAATGATGGCCGGCAAGAGCGAGCCGATGTCTGCCACAAAGAAATTGAGCGACATGCGCAATGGATATTTCACCAGTGCCTTGAAGGGGCGTACGCCCTTCGCTTTGGCGGTGATGACATATTGCTTTTGTAATTCATCAAGCAGGTTTGCCCGCAAGCGGCGGATCATGGCGGCGGTGCCAGCTGTGCCGATGACAATGGTGGGGACGATCAGATGTTCCATGATTGACCAGAATTTCGGCCAACTCATCGGCTGGTCGACAAATTCCTTGTCCATTAAGCCGCCGATGGACACGCCAAAATAGGTTTTGGCAAGATACATCATCACCAGTGCCAACAGGAAGTTTGGCGTTGCCATGCCAAGCAGGCCGAGGAATGTCAGGCCGTAGTCGCCCCAGGAATACTGGTGCGTTGCGGAATAGATGCCGATTGGGAAAGCGATGACCCACGTCAGAATGATCGTAAAAAAGCTCACGAGCATGGTGAGCCACAGTCGGTTGCCCACCACCTCTGACACCGGGCGCTGAAATTCGAACGAATAGCCAAAGTCGCCCTGGGCGAAATTGGTGATCCAGATCAGATAGCGTTGCCACATGGGCTTGTTGAGGCCGTACTCTTCACGCAGATATTCCACACGGGCGAGGTCGACGGTCTCCCCCGATGCCAACAACTCGCCGATATAAGTTTCGACATAGTCCCCCGGCGGCAACTGGATGATCGTGAAGATGACAATGCTGGCCAAGATCAGCGTCGGTATCATCACCATCGTTCTGTAGAAGATATATCGGAGCACGCCCGTTTGTTTCCCGTCTGTCTTTTTTGATTGTCACGCAACCAGCCCGCATCGCCGGTTGCTTTTTCTTATGCGTCTTTTTGTGGGGCCATATTTATTCGTCGAGCCAGAACGTGTCCGGCATGTAAGCGCCAAAATACAGTGTGGGCTCAAATGCCCAGACACCTTCTTCCGGCACGTTGCGCAGCTTGTTGTTGATCACAACCGGTTGCAAACCGCCGGACACGATGCCGATTGTGAACACCTCTTCTGTGAAGATCGACAACATGTCTTGCCAGATTTTGGTTTGCTCGTCGTAGTTCGCAGCGGTGCGCCAATTGCTGTAGAGGCCCGCCAGCTTTTTAACGGGCTCCAATGTGGGCTCTTCGCCAGCGGTGCCTTTGGAATCAAAGTGTAAGCCCCAGCTTGGCCACTGCGCCTGCACCGGAGAGACGGGGGCCAGTTCCTCGGGGTTCATCTCCGGGGTGGCCAAACCGCGGTTGAGGCCCTGCCACGTGGACATGACGGTTTCGCCATTGCTGACCCGGCCGCGCAGAATATCGCGCTGGGAAGGTTTGACGAACAGTTTCACTCCGATGGCTTTCCAGTGGTCCGTGACCAGTTGCAAAATATCGGTTTCCTGGCTGCTTTCACCTGCGGTTTCGACGATGATCTGGAACGGTCGGCCATCAGGGAGAGTGCGCAACCCTTCATCGTTGCGGTTGGCATAGCCCGCTTCATCCAGAAGCTTATTGGCCACGTCCACATCGCGGGTGGCGAATGCGCCTGCATATTCTTCTTTGTAGAGGGGGGAAGATGGCAGCACGGAATTTGCCGTTTCACGCGCCAGACCGAAGAAGATTGTCTCATTGATTTCGGTGCGGTCAATCGCCAACGACAGCGCCTGACGGACACGACGGTCTTGCATGGCCGCACGGAAGCCCTCGTCCTTCGTGTTCATGTTGGGCAGGAGCACCATTTCTGAACCACGGCCCGATGGCCACAAAAGGACTTTGTAATTGCCTTCCTCTGCCCCTTTTTTCAGGAAGGCGTAATTGTCAAAACGGATGTAGCGGCCTTGCAAATCGGTTTCGCCCGTTCCTGCTTTGGCGGCGATGATCTGAGACGACGACATGTTGACGATCACCTCGTCGAGGTAAGGCAGCTGTGTGCCTTCCGGATCTACCCGATGATAGTTTTCGTTGCGCTTAAAGATAACCCGCTCCGACGGCATCTTGGTGGTGTTGCGCCATGGTTGCAGGGTTGGAAGATCAGGGTTTTCAGGCCGGTATTGGCGGCCAAAGCGCTGGTGCAGATTGCTCCAAGCCTGAACGCGTTCGGACTCGACCAGTGCCGCAATCTTTGCCGGGTCAGCATATTTCTCGTGAAACTGCTTCATGTAGTGGGCAGGCATATAAATATAGGTGGGCCGTGCTGCTGCCAAAGCGGTCAGGAACAATGGGTTCGGTTCGTCCCACGCGTAGCTGATGGTGTGGCTGTCGATGAACTCGACCTTTGGCGGCTTTCCGTTCACCAGCAATTGGCGCGGTATTCCGCCCTTCATCAGCGCCGCGTTGTTGGCAACGTCTTCCCACCAGTAGCGGAAGTCTTCGGAGGTGAAAGGCTGACCGTCCGACCACAAATGACCCTTACGCAGATGCAGGGTGAAGTCCTTGTTGTCCTCGATGTCGATCTTTTTGAGAATGTCTGCCTGAAGCTGAAAAGTCTGGTCATAGGCCACCAAACGCGCACCGCCATAGACGGTCATCATGCGAATGTCTTTTGGCTTGGCCATCAATAGGTTGATCTGCCCGCCGCGTTTGCCGATCTGCTTGTCCGCTGCTGCAAAATCCATCACGCGCGGTTCTTCGGGGGCACCAGCGAAGGCAGTGCCTATAGAGGTGTTCAGGGCCGTTCCGGCCCAGAGTGCGGCTCCGGCGACTATCGATAGCGCGGTTTTCAGTTTCAGCGTCCCGTTCAGCATACCAGTGGCTCCCGTCTTCGGTGCAATTTGTTCAGGCGCAGCCGCGCCTAACTGAGTGATGTTGGGTCAACGTCCTTACGGACACGGACCGAGTGATTGGGATTGATCGCCTGCATGGCCATATCTGACCCGTCGGACTGGGTCAGGAAGGCCTCTCCCCAGCCTCCACCTTCGGCGTTCATGTCCCGGTTGATGCGGTCAAAATCCAGCGGATGGTCAAGGTCTGCATGGGGCACAACCTGCAACAGGGCCCGCGTGTAGGGGTGGACCGGGTTTTCAAACAGTTCTTCACGTGTGGCGAGTTCAAGAAGCTGGCCCTTGAACATGACCCCAATGCGGTCTGCGATGTAACGCACCACCGCCAGATTGTGGGAAATGAAGATGTAGGTCAGCCCCAGTTCTTCCTGCAATTGTTTTAGCAGGTTCAACACTTGCGCTTGCACGGACACGTCGAGAGCGGACACGGGCTCATCGCAGACCAGCAACTCCGGCCGCAGGGCCAAGGCTCGCCCGATGCCAATACGTTGGCGTTGACCACCCGAAAACGAGTGGGGGTAGCGGCCCAAAAATGTTGGTTGAAGACCTACAAGGCGCATCAATTGCTCCGCATATTGACGCTGCTCTTGGGCGCTGCCCAAACCGTGGACTTCCATCGGTTCTTTAAGAATGTTCAAAACGGTGGAGCGCGGTGACAGCGATGAGAATGGATCTTGAAAGACCATCTGTACCTTGCTGCGAAACTCTTTGAGCGCCCGGCCCTTCAGCGCCAGCATATCCATTGACCCGTTCGGATCTTTCCACGTGACAGAGCCTCCATCGGGCGTCAAAGCACGAACCAGCATTTTCAGGGTCGTCGTTTTTCCGCAGCCGGATTCCCCCACCAACCCGAAACATTCTCCACGACGAACATCGAAAGAGATATCGTCCACCGCCCGCACGAGGGTTTGCTCTTTGCCGAACCAGCCTTTGTTTTTCTTGGCCGTGAACGTCTTGCGCAAATTGCGCACTTCCAAAAGCACTTCGTCTTTGCCGCCCTTATGCACTTCGATCATTTTTTGCATCGAAGGCGGAATCTCGTGGTCGATGTCCCGCAGCGATTCCAGTTTTTCATCATAGCCCATAGAGAGGCTTGGCACTGCGTGCAGCAGGGCTTTGAGGTAGTCGTGCTGGGGATTGCGGAAGATCGCCTCCACCGGACCGGCTTCCATGATCTTGCCGTGGTACATCACCACGACTTCGTCGGCCATGTTGGCGACCACGCCGAGATCGTGCGTGATGAGCAAAACGGCCATGCCCAATTTGTCCTGCAGGCCATTCAACAAGCTCAGGATCTTGGCCTGCATCGACACGTCAAGCGCCGTCGTTGGCTCGTCTGCGATCAAAAGGGCTGGATGGCACACCAGCGCCATGGCGATCATGGCACGCTGGCGCAGGCCACCTGACAACTCCATTGGATACATGGAGAACGCATTTTGCGGATTGGGGAAGCCCACCATCTCCAGCATTTGGACGACGGTTTTTTCAACTTCCGGGCCGGAGACTTTTCGGTGGAGTTCCAGCGCTTCACCGATCTGATTTCCGATCGTGTGGAGCGGTGACATGGACGTCATTGGCTCTTGGAAAATGATCGATATTTTGCCGCCGCGCAGAGCCACCCGCTCAGGACTGTGGTCCATCAAAGGTGCTAAGTCTAATGGCTTGTCGTCGGCATGTTCCTGATACCAGATGGAGCCGGAAGTAATGCTGGCCACGTTGGGCAGGATGCCCAATATGGATTGGGCGAGGATCGACTTTCCCGACCCGGATTCGCCCACGAGTGCGACGGTCTTGCCAGCGGGAATGCGAAAGGATGCTCCGCGCACAACCTCCAGATCGCCCCCTTTAATGTCGATTGAGATGCACAGATCTTCGATGCGAATGATGTCATGGGTGTAAGGACGATCAACGCGCGCCGCGTCGCCTATGGGAGTCGATGCCTCATCGACTGTGCTTGGGACACGGTCTGAAATTTCAGCGTTCTTATCCGGCTCCGCGAGACCATGTTCCACGGTACTCAATTCTCCCCAAAACCCAATGGCAGACGCCGTTCCGTCAGGCCCATTGTTCACCCACACTACACGAATGCGCGAGTGCGTTAAGACCTGCAGAAGTGCATTTTCACACAGACAATCATTTTTCCGGCTTTTTGTCTCCCATCGGAGCCCCGTTCTGTGAACGCCTTTGCAGTGCTCAAGACATTTTTGACGTTGCGTCACGGATTTACTGATGACTGCTTTTGGGTGTTTTGTAGGCTTTTGACGGTTCTTTGTTGAAGCCAGACACGTGTAATGAGCCGCGACGTCTCTCTTGCCAAACGACACCACGCTCTCGACACTTGGTCTGCCGTAACGCAGTAGGGCGCTTCAAAGCGCTGCAGATACGGGTGCAGGGTTTGTACGTGAGGGAGTGAACGTGTTGGCTGATCGAGACATATTTTTTATCGATGGAGTATGGCGACGTAGGGGGTTTACCTTCTTGTACGTTGCTGCGGCTTTGATTTTGAGCCTCATGCTATGCCTCACAACCGCACAGGCACAGTTTCTTCCCGGTAGCAGCACTTCTTCAAGCGGCGATAAAACCGCCATGGAGATGCTCATGGAAGAGGCCCGAAAAGACGGGTCAACCGTAATCGTTGTCCAGCCTCCCAAACCGGATGGTGCAGTTCAACCCAGTCGCATGAGCACAAACCACGCTTTGGAAGTGCGCGAGAAAGTGCGGGCCATTTTGGCCAGCGCGCCGACGCTTTGGCCCAACATCAAGGCGACGATTTTTAAGGAAGGTCGTTTTGGATCCTTCGTATGGGTTTTGTTTGGGATTGGTATCGCCGCCCTTGGGCTCGTATTGGCATGGCTTGCGACGCGCCCCGTTACACGGATGCTCGCAAACTACTTTAGAAACCGGCCTCCTTTGGCAGACCCGGAGACGACTGCCGACAAAGCGCGCTTCCTGCTCATCCGGGCCATGGTAGCCGTCTTTATCACACTGATTTATCTGGTTGTTGCCAGTCTTGTTGCTGTCGCTTTGGACCCGGGGACGGAGGCGTCTCGCCTGTTGATCTTCGAGATCATCATCGGTTGGACGATCTATCGCCTCCTGCGTTACGGCGTGTCGTGGAACCTGATGGCTTATGACGCGCCAAAGAACCGCTTGGTGAACCTCACGGACGAAGAAGCCTCAACCATGCACCGGGATTGGTGGATGAGTGTGATTGCGGTGATTGTTGCCACCGGCACCGGCCGGTTTTTGGTCAATATCGGCTTTTCCTCGCCCGACGGTCAGTTCAACGGCAATGGCGAGTTGACGCTCCTCAATGCTCAACTTCTCTACATTGTCATCGCGGCTTTCACGATTGTGGTGCTCGCCGGGCTGACGTTGCGAAACTGGACCAAAATTCAACACGCATTTACGCCGCGCGACGCGAAGGGTGCTTTGTTCACAGTGCGCAAATCATTCGCCACCGCAGCGCCTTTCTTGTCACTTGGCTACGGGATTTTGGCCTTCGTCATTTTTGTATACCGGGTGGCGACGCTGACGCCCGATGCGGGCACCGTGATCGCTGGTCCGTTTCTCATCGTTTACCTCGCGCTGATCGTTTACGGTCTCACACTCATCTTCATCCAGATGCTCTACAACCGTCGGCAACGCCGGTTCGACATGCTGGCGGCCTTGGAGCGGGAACGTCATCAACAAGAGCAAGACCTCGTCGATTCCGACCAGGGTGAAGAAATGATCGTAGCACCAACGGCGGTCCAGTTCGAATATCAACCCATCTTCCGCAGGTTCTTTGAAAACGCAGCGCTTGCTGTTGTCGTTGTGGTATCGCTGGGCGAAATGGGTAGGGTGCTTGGTGTCCCGGTCGGAGCCGA
>JBCBYZ010000046.1:0-22501 GCA_039815595.1 Pseudomonadota bacterium
CTTGGCAACGCACGGGTGGCGCGGTGCCTATGGTGTGCTGGGGGTCACGACACTCGCTGTGATGATACCGCTGTCGCTCTTTTTGCGTCGCAAAGTGTCTGAAACCATGACAGCACGAGCAGACGCCGCCTCGGCCATAGCGTCGGCGGCCAGCGGCCTATCGCCCCGCTCATTACAATGGTTGTTGGCCGTCGCAGGCGTCGCCTGTTGCGTTGCGATGTCTATGCCGCAAGTCCACATCGTTGCCCTTTGCATAGACCTTGGCTATGGCCCCGCCGTGGGCGGTCAGATGCTCTCCATTATGCTCTTAGGCGGTGTGATCTCACGGCTGATATCAGGCATGGTGGCCGATCAGGTGGGCGGGTTGATGACACTGCTCATCGGCTCCACTGCCCAGTGTATTGCGCTGTTTTTGTATCTGCCGTTTGAAGGGCTTACATCGCTTTATGTGGTCAGTTTGATCTTTGGCCTCTCGCAAGGCGGCATCGTGCCTTCTTACGCAATCATCGTCCGCGAACTCATGCCCGCCCGCGAGGCAGGTGCCCGGGTTGGCTTCGTGATCATGGCGACCATTCTTGGGATGGCCTTGGGCGGCTGGATGTCTGGCGCGATTTACGACGCCGCACAGAGTTATACACTTGCCTTCTGGAACGGCATCGCCTGGAACTTCGTCAACATCGCAATTGCCGGTTGGCTGTTGATGAAAGTGCGGAGGGCGGCGAAGGCGGTTTTGAGAGTATGATTGCTTACGTCACTGTGGGATCCAACGATATCGAGCGATCAAAACGGTTTTACTCGGCCTTTTTACCAGCCCTTGGATACACGTTGAAGGAAGGGCCAGAAGGGCTGAGCTACTGTCTGCCGGTTGCCGAGGGTCAGCCTCTCGTCTTACCGGATTTTTACGTCAAACCTCCCTTTGATGGGCGGGGGGCAACCTCTGGCAATGGTTCAATGGTTGCTTTTGAAGGGGAAAACCAAAACCAGGTCCGCCAACTGCACGCTGCAGCAATTGCTGCCGGTGGATTTGACGAAGGAAAACCCGGGTTTCGGAACGCTTACGGACCAAAGTTTTACGTTGGTTATCTGCGCGACCCGGACCAGAACAAGATCGCCCTTTTCAGCAGTAGTCCAAGCGAACCCGGACGAGACGGATAGAGAAGTCTTAGTGCAACCAAACATGCGGCGACCGCCTTGCTTTCCCCCTTGCGCATCGCATCTGCTTGGCTCACAAGCCGCGCATGCTGACCGTTTCTGATCTTACCTTTCGCATGCAAGGGCGACTGTTGCTGGAGAATGCCTCCATGGTGGTGCCTGCGGGCGCGCGCGTCGGGTTTGTGGGACGCAACGGCACCGGCAAGACGACGCTGTTTAAGCTGATCACCAAGGACTACGGGCCCGAAACCGGCTCCATCGAGGTGCGGCGCGGTATGCGCATTGGACAGGTGGCTCAGGAAGCGCCGGGCAATGACAAAACCCTGCTGCAAACCGTGCTGGAAGCGGATACCGAACGGGAAGCGCTGCTGGCAGAAGCCGAGACCGCGATCGAACCGGAGCGCATTGCCGACATCCACACGCGCTTGGCGGACATTGAGGCCCACTCGGCCGAGGCGCGCGCAGGCGCGATCCTGCACGGATTGGGGTTTGATGCGGAGGCGCAACTCAAGCCCTGCTCAGATTTTTCCGGCGGGTGGCGGATGCGGGTGGCGTTGGCAGCGGTTTTGTTTTCCGAACCCGACCTGTTGCTGCTCGACGAGCCGACCAACTACCTCGATCTGGAAGGCACGTTGTGGCTTGAAAATTATATCGCGCGCTACCGGCACACGGTCATCATCATCAGCCATGACCGGGATCTGTTGAACACATGTTGCAACACAATTGTGCATCTCGAGCATCGCAAATTGACGTCCTACAAGGGCAACTACGATTTCTTCGAGAAGACGCGCTCGGAACGGCTTGCGCTGCAAACCAAAATGAAGGCCAAGCAGGACGCCAAGCGCGCCCATATGGAAGCCTTTATCAACCGGTTTAAAGCCAAGGCTTCAAAGGCAACGCAAGCGCAAAGCCGCATCAAGGCGCTGGAACGCATGGGCCAGATGGCCGCTGTCGTGGAAGACGCTGTCGCGCCACTGCACTTCCCTTCACCCGAGAAACAACCCGCCTCCCCCATCATCAACATGGAGAAAGCTTCCACCGGCTACGAGGCCGGCAAGGCGGTGATCGGTGGTATGGATTTGCGCATCGACGCGGATGATCGCATCGCCCTGCTGGGAGCAAACGGGAATGGCAAGTCCACTTTTGCCAAACTGATCTCGGGCCGTCTGGACGTGCTGAGCGGCCGTTGCACCCGGGCGGACAAATTGCGCGTGGCGATGTTTGCGCAGCACAATCTCGATGATCTGATTCCGGAGCAAACGCCGGTGGATCACGTGCGCAAGCTGGTGCCGCACGAGCCGGAAGCGAAAGTGCGGGGCCGTGTCGCCCGCATGGGGTTGGGCGCAGAAAAGATGGACACCAAAGCCAAGGCGCTTTCCGGTGGGGAGAAAGCGCGACTTCTGCTGGGGCTTTGCACCTTCCACCAGCCGCATCTGCTGATCCTCGA
Organism: Pseudomonadota bacterium; assembly: GCA_039815595.1. Classification (GTDB taxonomy): domain Bacteria; phylum Pseudomonadota; class Alphaproteobacteria; order Rhizobiales; family Rhizobiaceae; genus Pseudahrensia. The sequence continues at coordinate 2,600 of JBCBYZ010000046.1, forward strand.
CGAGCCGACCAACCATCTGGATATTGAGACGCGCGAAAGCCTTGTGATGGCGCTAAACGACTTTTCCGGCGCCGTCATCCTCATCTCACATGACCGGCATCTGGTGCAGGCCAGCGCGGAGCGGCTTTGGCTGGTGAATGAAGGCACAGTGGGGCCGTATTCCGGTGATCTGGAGGACTACCGCCGCCTTATCCTCAAAGGCCCAGGATCACCCAAAAGCGGGCTGAAAGACGCACAAGCCGAGGTAATCGCGAAGGAGAAAGACAACGCCAAGTCTGCCGATAAGCGCAAGCAGAACGCACAAAAGCGTCTGTCGGAATCTGATACCCGCAAGCGCATCACCCAACTTGAAGGCGTGATGAAAAAAGCCGAAGAGGCGATCACCAAACTGAACAAATTGCTCGCACAAGCCTCCACCGAACGCGACGCCAAACGCATTCGCGACATCGCGACCAAAAAGGCAGAATTCGAACGGCGTCTAGTGGAAGTGGAAGAAGAGTGGCTGGAATTGAGCGAGGCCGTGGGTTAGCGCGGTCCGCTTCCGTTTGGTCAGCTTGTTCCTTTTGATTGGATGGGCTTAGCTGTTGGTGAGAAGCGTGAACGCGCTCGCCAAAGCAGCTGGAATGCCCATGCGACCCTATTTGAAGCGCGCTAGTTCCGTTTTGACCGTGATGATCGGATCCGCGCTATTGGGCGCTTGTGTCTCAATCAGCGAGCAGCAATTTGCTCAAAATTTTCGCTACGACTATACCGCAAAGCTTGCCCTCACCCAGCGCATTCAAACGAGTGTGCCGGGCCAAAAGGGCACCATGATTTATTTTGTGGCCTATTCTTCACGCTCCAACATGCAAAAATTCCGCGATACTGCCGGACTTAACCAGCGTGAGGTTAGTCAGGCTCCGGCGGTGATGCACGCACATGTCGAATTCGACTACCGAAGCGGTTTTCCGCTCTATCGCCTATCGTTCAAGCCACATAATTTTGGTGTGGCCGAGATGACAAAATGGGGCGCTGCTGCTTCCGTTAGATTGGACCTTTCACGATCCTCAAAAGAACAGTTCATCGCCCCCCTGCCGCGCCCGTTGCGGCTCAACCAACGCGGCATGATCGAAACGGATTGGGTGTTTTGCGCCAAGTGTTTCGATCCTAAGATTGACTCGTCCGCTGAAGGTTTGCGTCTAGCACGGAAGGGCATGCGCAAAGCCGTTGGAAAAGCCTACGATAATCATCGTGGGGCCATCGATATGAATGTTTCCGTACCCAACGCTTTGCTCACTGGGCGCCAAGCTGTCGCGGCTGCCCAACGTCTGGGCGCGCAAGTGCAGTCATTTGATGATCAGCGGCGTCGCGCCCGTCCAGCCAACAACGCCTATCTGGCGTTTATCAAGGACTACAAAAAACGCTTACCTGAGAACAAAATGAAATACGGTTGCGAAACCGAACGAAGCGCTTCTGTGGGAGACATCAAAAGCAAGAGGCGTGCCTTGCGAATCAACCGCGATGCGGTGCGCTGTCGCGAACGGGTTTTGCAGACCTTCAACGCCAACTTCTATCGGGCCAATTATTCTAACGTAAAGCGCCAAGAGGCCCGTCTCTACAATGCATCTTACGGCGTACAACGTTCTGAAATCTATTCGCCAGATGAGGTGATGCAACGGGCCAAGAAAAAGGTTCGCGATGCGCGCAGTCTAGCCAGATCCTTCGGCGCTGATGTTCAATCCCAGAGGGCAAGAAATCAAAGGTCAAGAGAACGCAACCGCCGTGAGAACGCCGCTCGAGCGCAAATTCTCAGCAATGCGGCACAAACCAATCGGGCGTTTCAAAAACAGCAACGTGACATCGGCACGCAACAGATCGATCCTGTAACCGGGCGGGTTACCACACGCTCGCAGCGGGCGGCTGAGGCTGCAAGGCTTGGGGAGATTTCACGGCGCAACGCCGCAGCCCGTTCGAAAACTGCCTCGCGTTCGGGAACATCGAAGGGGGGCTCCTTTGAGTATCCAAAGTTCGAGGCCGAACAACCGCGCTGCCGACCAAAACACGCGAGCGCTTTGCAGTGTATGAAGTCCAATCCACGATTGAGCTATGGGGAACGGGCCAAGTTAACTCAGTCCGGAAAAGACTGGCGAGCGGTAGATGCTGACTACGTTTGTAGACCTCTCTGGCAAAGCTATCGCGCATGTCGACAAGCGGGCATCCCCGAAGTGGAAGTAAAGGCCAGTAAGCCGCGGGGTTCCACGAACAGGTAACTTACTTGGTCGAATAGACCCCCGTCAGCTTTCAGCCTTTTTCACCCAACGTCCGTCCTCCTGCTGCCAATAGGTGAGCTTGTGGTTCTTGGCTTTTAGCTGCTTCCAGTTCTCGCGGGCGGAGGAGACGGCTTCCATGTCGTGGCCATCGAACATGATGACAATGCGCTCATAACCGTCTGTTGAGGATGGTTCAGCACGGTCCACCAAAAACCGCACATGGGCCCCGTTTGGATTGTCGCTGGCGGTGGTCAGCAAGACCGGTTGTTTGGCGTCATTCTCGCTTTGGGTTGCGATGGCGTGGGGCACAAAACTGTCGTCCCGAAACGTCCAAAAGTGCTCGTCCAATCGGGCACAGGTTTCTTGATGACTGGCCTGCACCACCACGCGCCAATCTCGATCGAGACTGCGCTCCACCAAGCCGGGCAAGGCATCGTCGAGACGGCTTTCCGTCAGATGGTAAAACAGGATCTCGGTCATAGGGCTGTTGTGGCGGACTACCGGGCCGATGGGCAAGACGTTTTCAACCTCCAGAGGCATTTACAAGTCATGACCTCCCGTGTTGATTGTGGGCCGTTCGCACGCATGGTGCAGTTTTGACGTCTTGGGGACCGCTATTTTGACCCGCATTCATACACTTGCATTGCGCATTCAAGCAGCAGTGCGGCCCACGGCAGCCTCGGCTTTGATCGTGAGCGCCACTCTCTTGGGAGGCATCAACCAGTCAGTCTCGGCAGAGACCACACCAGCCAAACCCTGTCAGTTGGACGGCGTTCGCATCGACTGTGGCAGTGGTCGTGAGACCGTTACGCTGGCTATGGCCAACCCAGACAGCCGCCGCGCAATCAGCGACAGAGGTTTGGTGGAGCGGCTGGTGGCCAACGGAGACGACCGTGAGGCGTTTCGCCGGTCACTGGAAGGCAATCGCCGCCAAATGGTGCGCTTTGCCCAAGCGAAGTTGCGAGATCTCAAACGCCGTCGCATTTCAGCTGACACGTTCGAAGAGCATAAAGCGCTCTACAACACAGCGATGGAAACCTACAAGATCGGGCTTCTGACATACCGCCAGAGCATCTGGCTGCGCAAAAACCGGTAGTCTTACCGGTTCGTCCGGTCTCTGTTTCTCGTACCAAACTCTATTTCTCGTAATTGTCGGCCACCAAACGGTCCAGAAGGCGAACGCCGAAGCCGGATGCCCAGGTCTTGCTGATTTCGTTTTGCGGCGAGCCCATGGCTGTTCCGGCCACATCCAGATGTGCCCACGGCGTCTCACCAACAAAGCGTTGCAGGAACTGCCCCGCCGTGATCGACCCGGCAAAGCGGCCACCGATGTTTTTCATGTCCGCATTCTTGGAATCGATCATCTTGTCGTATTCCGGCCCCAACGGCATGCGCCACACCTTTTCCTTCGTGGCCAGACCCGCGGCTGACAGTTCGGTGGCCAAGTCGTCGTTGTTAGAAAAGAGACCCGCGTGGTGGTTGCCCAGCGCGACGAGGATGGCGCCGGTCAGCGTAGCCAGATTGATCATGAATTGAGGATCGAACTTCTCTTTGCAGTGCCACAGCGCGTCCGCCAACACCAAACGGCCCTCAGCATCCGTGTTGAGCACTTCGATGGTCTGACCGGACATTGATTTGACGATATCGCCGGGGCGTTGAGCATCACCGTCCGGCATGTTCTCGACCAATGCGATGATGCCTATTGCATTAATCTTGGCCTTGCGAGCCGCCAACGCATGCATGAGGCCGGTGACCGCGGCTGCGCCCCCCATATCCCCCTTCATATCTTCCATGCCGCCCGCAGGCTTGATTGAAATGCCACCGGTGTCAAAGGTCACGCCCTTGCCGACGAACGCAACGGGCTTATCTTTTTTCTTTCCGCCGTTCCACTGGATGATGGCCATGCGCGGCGCGTTGTGAGAGCCCCGGGAGACACCCAGCAGCGCCTCCATTTTGAGTTTACGCATCGCTTTTTCATCAAGGATTTCAACGTCGCATCCCAAGCCCTCAAGCTTGGCAGCGCGTTTGGCGAACTCCACAGGATTGAGCACATTGGCAGGCTCATTGACCAGATCACGTGCCAGCATGACGCCATCGGCGACGCCTTTGGCCGCGTTCCAGTGTTTGCGAACGGCTGTGGCGTCCGGCGTGATCAGCGTGATCTTGGCAGCTTTTTTCTTCGGCTCGTCTTTCTTGGGCGTTTTGTACTGATCAAACCGGTAGGCGCTGAGCACCATGCCTTGGGCAAACCCTGCCTGATGGACTGGGTCAAGTTTGGTTTCGCCTCCGTCTGCCCCGCTTGGCATTTCGAGCAACACGGCAGCTTTTTCAGCCTTCCCCAGGGCTGCCATCGTGGCTCCGCCGATCTTCAGCCACTCATACTCTTCCGGCGCAGTCTTGCCGGTTCCCACAATGATGATGCGGTCAAAATCAGTACCAGCGGGTGTGATCAGCGTTACGGACTTGGCCAAGCCGCCTTTGAACTCAGCGGCCTTCATCGCTTTCGTCAGAACACCGTCAGCGTCAAGCGCAGCGGCAGCAGGCCCAAATTCGTGTTCCGCACTTGTTAAAACAGCGAGCGTGCCATCGGACGGTGTCTTTGCACTGCTGAAGGAAACGGAAGGAAGCGTGGACATGTAAATCACCGGCACAATTGGGGAATCGATCTGTGGTCCAGTCTTGCCCAGTGTGGGCGGACAAGTAAATGTGACGGCTTTGCCGCTTGCCTGAGCCTCCACAAACGGTTTTTACGACCCGCGTGGCGCAGCGCCGTCACACTTCTATTCACTTCCCGGATCGGGCTTTAGGCCAGCGCCACATTGCGGCCACGCGCCCCGTTCAGGAGCGGCAGGAACACCATCATCGGCATTCGCGGCTCCCGCACTGCCGGACACACGTCTCATGCCGTAAAGAGTCCTGCAAACCGAAGATTAACCCTGTTTATTTGGCTGACGTTAGCCAATGCGAGTCATTAACAAACCGTGCAAAAAGCGTGTAAAATTGTGGCGTATGAAGCCGGTCGGTTGGAAACATCCAACCCAGTGAACGGCGCGTCCTCCACCGCACCGAAGTTACAGTTCGGTTAGCTCATGTTTTTTGGCAAATTAGAACGCTATATCTTTTGGAAAGCCTTGGGCGCTGTCACCGTGGCCGGGCTGGGCCTGCTTGGTGTGATCTGGATCATCCGTGCGGTGCAGCAGATCGATGTGCTGATGAGCAAGGGGCAGGGCATAGCCACGTTCCTGTTTATGACCACGCTGGGCGTGCCCACGCTAGCGGCGGCTATTGCACCCATCGCGCTTATGATCGGCCTGTCCCAAACCATCACGCGGTTGAATACCGGCTCTGAACTGGTGGTGATGCATACATCCGGCGCGTCCCGCATGACGTTGCTAAGGCCATTTTTGAGTCTCTGCTTCACCGTCGCCTTTGTGATTTACCTTCTGCATCTATGGATTGCGCCGGCATCCATGGCGCTGTTGCGCACCTATGTGACCCAAGTACGGGCAGACCTGGTCTCCGTAATCGTAAAAGAAGGCGCGTTCCAAGACATTGGCAAAGGTCTCACCTTCCACGTGGCTCAAAGGTTACCAGGTGGTGCGCTGGGTGGCGTGTTCATTTTGGACGGGCGCAGCGAAACTGAAACGATCACCTACATGGCCAAGCGCGGCGAAATCGCGAAATCCGACGGGGATACGTTTTTGGTGCTGCGCGAAGGTCAGATTCAGCGCCTTACCAATGAGACGCAGCAACTTTCCTCAATCGGGTTTGATTCCTACGCCTTCAACCTCGCCAGCTTTTCCGGTGACAGAGGACGACGTTCCGTCAGTCAATTGGAAGTGCCCACCTGGAACCTGATGTTTCCCAGCGCAGATGACACGCTCTACAAACAACGACCCGGACGCTACCGAGCGGAGCTGCACACCCGGCTGACCAGTGGGCTATATGCAATAGTTGTCGGTTTGGTTTTGTTGTCGTTTGTGGGCAACCCGATTTCCAACCGGCAAGGGCAGTTTCTGGCGTTTTTCTTAGCCTGCGGCGGCGTTGTCCTTTTCCGCGCCATATCCATTGTTTTGGAGGGCAGCCTGCGCACAAACCCGATATTGGTTTGGCCGATATGGGCGATCCCGCTCTCCCTGATCGCACTGAACGTGTATTTGTTGGCCACCGACCGCGAAGCCATGCCAGAGCGGCTGTCTGTCAAATTGGATGCCCTGTTCAACCGGCTCAAAGATATTTTTCGCGCGGCGCAGGTCCGGTATCGGACACTTAAGCGATCCCTTAGACCCTCGCGGGGTGGCGCGGCATGAACAGGCACACGCTCAGCCTCTACTTGGCTTCCGATTTTGCCCGCAAAGTCCTGGTTGTTTTCATGCTCTTCGTCGGACTTGTTGTGGCGGTGGACATGATCGAACTCTCCCGTGAATTGAGCCGCAACAACGAGGTAACCGCTTGGAACATCTTTGAAATTGCAGCCTTGCGTGCGCCTTCCTTTGTGGAAAACGTGTTGCCTTTCGCCACCCTGTTCGGGGCCGCAGGCTCTTTGATGTTGCTTAACAGCCGGTTGGAGCTTGTGGTGGCCAGGGCCTCCGGCGTGTCTGTCTGGCAGTTCCTTGCGCCGCTTGCGATTACTGCCGGTCTTTTGGGCCTGTTTGCAAGTGTCGTGTATAATCCGCTCGCCGCCCATGGATTGGCCAGTTCGCAGCAGCGAGAAGCGGCTGCGTTCGGCCGGGTGAAGGCCAATTTTTCCAATCAGACACGTAACTTCTGGCTTCGCGTTGGAGGCCGTGAGCGGGACACGCTGATCCGGGCTCGCGTGGCCGAAAACAACGGCATGACGCTGACCGGCGTTTCGTTTTACCTCTACCTGCCAGACAACACGTTGATGGCCCGGTACGACGCGATCAAAGCGCAGTACACGATCCAAGACGATGGCTCAGCCGCGTTCGTTCTCACCGACGCCAGTCGGTTTGAGCCTGGCGGCGACTCAGTGCCGGTTTCCAGCCAAATTTTACCCGTTCAACTGCGAAAATCAGAGCTTCGTTCCCGTTTTTTACCGGTCGACAAAATGCACATGTGGCAAATCGGTGACTATAGGCAACAGGCGCGTGAAAACGGCAAGCCAACAGCCCCTTTTGACACCCGTTGGCACTCGCTTTGGGCGCAACCTTTATTGTTTATTTCCATGGTCTTACTGGCTGCTACGGTGTCGTTAAGGTTTGCGCGTTTTGGCCAGAATACCAAGGTGATTGCGGCTGGCGTCCTGAGCGGATTTGTGTTGTATGTAATCGCACGTCTGGTCCTAACTTTCGGGAGCAACGGGCTCATCTCGCCGATAATGGCAGGTTGGGCCCCCGCATTTGTGGCAAGTCTAATTGGTATCTCAGTGCTGTTGCACTTGGAGGATGGGTAAATGAAGCCCTTTGCTCCTGCATTTCGCATGCCGCGTGATCCACGCCACGGACCCTCTATATTCAACGCTCGTCTAATACCCGCGACCGGCGCTGCGCTCTCAACCGTTAAACAGGCTGCGCATTTCTCTTCTCGCAAAAGCTTTTCGACAGCGATAGTCGGCGTTTTGGCCGTTACTGTCTGGGCCACACCAAGCCTTTTGGCCGGTGGGTCAACACAGCCGGCAGCACCGTCTGAACTGATGGTGCAGTTGCAAGCGCTGGGCGTTGCACACGCACAGCAGTTGCCAACGACCAACCCGGACGCCCAATTGCTGCTGACAGCAGACCAACTCGTGTATGACAACGACGCGGAAAAGGTGACAGCGATTGGCAACGTGCGGCTGGACTATGATGGCTACAAGGTCGTGGCGCAGCGGGTGGAGTACAATCAAAAATCGAACCGGGTAAAAGCTTTTGGCAATGTCGAAATCCTGGAGCCGAACGGAAACAAGATTTTCGCAGATGAAATCGATCTGACCGATGATTTTGGCGAGGGCTTTGTCAACGCCCTGCGCGTTGAAACGCCCGACAATACCCGTTTTGCCGCCGAAAGCGCTGAACGGTTCCAAGGGCAGAAGACGGTTTTCAATCACGGCGTCTATACCGCTTGCGAGGCCTGCAAAAAGCGCCCCAACCGTCCGCCGCTTTGGCAAATAAAGGCTGAGAAGGTCATCCTCGACGGCGTGTCGCGCACGGTAACCTATGAAAAGGCGCGGTTTGAGCTGTTTGGCCGGTCCATCGCTTACCTGCCCTATTTCAAGCACGCCGATCCGAGTGTGAAACGTCAAAGCGGGTTTCTGGCACCGCAAATCGGGTACGCAGACCGTTTGGGCTTTTCGTACCGCCAGCCATACTTCTTTGCGACGGGTCCGAGCCATGATCTGACTTTGCGCCCCACCTACTATACGCGCCAAGGCTTTTTGGGCGATGCGGAGTGGCGGCAACGTCTTGAAAACGGGATGTATACACTGCGCTTCGCCGGTATCAGCCAGCAGGAGCGCGATGCGTTCGAGTTTACGCCAGACAACAGCAAGACTTTCCGAGGCATGGCGGCGACAACGGGCAAGTTCGTTATCAACCCGCGCTGGTCATTTGGCTGGAATGTGCTGGCACAAACCGATGATAACTTTTCGCGCACCTATCGTCTGCAGGGGTTTGAAAAACGCGAGATCACCAATCAGATCTATCTGCGTGGCTTGAACGACCGCAGTTATTTTGATCTTTCCGCTTACCAGTTCATCGTTCAAAACGATACAAACACAGATCCCGACACCACGTTCTTGCGGCAGAGCAACCAAGCGATCGTGCGCCCCGTATTGGATTACAATTACGTCACCACCGGCCAGCGAACGGGCGGCCAGATCAATCTGGACGTCAATTTGACGAGCCTGCAGCGGGATGATTTGAGCGCGCCAAACGCGACCGCCTTGGCACCTACCAGTGATCTGAAGACGTATGGGTTTGATGGCGAGACCACACGGGCTTCAGCCGAGCTCGGTTGGAAGAAGACCTTTACCTCGGCCATGGGCCTGATGCTGACCCCGTCGGCCACAGTGCGCGGTGATCTGACCAGTACAAGTGGGTTTGCAAGCTCAGCCACACAGGTGACAAACAACACGCTGACCACCGGTGCCGAAGGCCGCTATATGGCGACCGCCGGGCTGGAAGCGCGCTATCCGGTTTTGGTGCGTACGGCCACCAGCAGCCACGTTTTCGAACCCATAGCGAACGTCTACGCGCGGCCTGATCTCGCTTTTGAAGGCACCTTGCCGAACGAGGACGCGCAAAGCCTCGTTTTTGACTCCTCTACGTTGTTCCAGCGCGACAAATTTTCTGGCTATGACCGGATTGAGAGCGGCACGAGGGCGAATGTCGGCCTTCGATATGCTGGTCAGTTTGGTGGAGATTTCACGCTCAACGCGCTGGTTGGTCAATCGTTCCACCTGGGTGGCGACAACCCCTATGCCCGCGAAGACGATCTGACCAATACGGGCGAAGAATCGGGTCTCGAAACCGATGTCTCAGATTTTGTGGCCGGGTTTGGCGCAACACATACGAGCGGCCTGTTGTTCAACACAGAGTTGCGGCTGGACAACCATGACGCCGATCTAAAACGCTCAGACATTTTGCTGGCTTATGCGAGCGACACGCTGAGCCTCTCCAGCAATTACACGTTCATTGCCGCACAACCCGACTACGCATTTGAGGATGACCGTCATCAGCTCGGTGGCACCATCAACTATCAGTTCGTCGAAAACTGGAGAGCGTTTATCGGAGCGCAATACGACATAGAAGATGGGCGCCTGTTAAACGGCACCGTTGGTATGTCCTATCACGACGAGTGCTTTACATTCTCCCTCGCCTTCAACGAGACGCGCTCGGTTAGTGGCGACGTGGATCAATCTGTAAAAATTCAAATGTCGTTCCGCACGCTTGGGTCGGTGGAAGCGGCGATTACTGATGATGATGTCTCCGATCTGTTTGAAAGCAACAACCTGTTTTCCAACTGATCATGGTTTTACCGCATTGTGAGACCAACACGTTCAAACTTGGGGTCCAATACCCCTCAACCGGGCGACCCTTGCCCGATAACCAAGATTGACATGACAGGCTGACCCAGAGCGGTCGATTTGTTACGTTAATCGCTCTGTATTCGCCGCACGGCGTTGGTAAACAAGCGGGATTGTTGGATGAAGCCAGCTTCTCATACAAAACGCACCCCGACAGTATGGGTAGCAGTGGTTGGTCTTTTGGCCGGCTCGGTCGTATTGAGCAGTTGTTCCAGTGTGGACAATCCGTTTGAACGGTCCAGCGCGCCCGTACCGCTGACGGCGGAACAACCGGTGACACAGGGTGTGCCCGAAGTTGCAACCATCAGCACGCGCGGCGGGACAAAGATCGCAGTGCTGGTGAACAAGCAGCCCATCACAACCAGTGCTATCAATCGCCGGATCGCATTTGTGCGCCTGCGCCGCGTTAAGGGCAACGCCCGAAGCGTCGCCCGCACAGAACTGATCGATGAGGCTTTGAAGATGCAGGAGGCGAAGCGTCTGCGCGTCGTTGCCAAAGACAAAGAGGTTGATCAGGCATTTGGCCGGTTCGCGAAACGCAACAAGTTGAGCGTTTCGCAAATGGGCAAGGTGCTTTCGCAGCGCGGTGTGAGCCCGCGTGAATTCAAAGAATACATCCGCACACAGATTAGCTGGCAGCGGGTGGTGGGCGCGCGCATGCAGCGGGCCAGTGCTGCAGCGGCTGGCCCCAAGAAGCGCAACGCACAGCCTTGGCTCACCGAGGTTGGTGCGGAGGTGCGCGAGGAAAAAGAGTTCACCCTGCTGCAAGTCATCTTCAACGTGGCACGTGAAGACCGCGCTCGCTTGCTCAAAGTGCGCCGTCGCGAGGCCTTGGAGTTCCGTCGCAATTTTACCGGCTGCGAGAATGCCCGCTCTCAAGCGACCGGCTTGCGTGAAGTTGCCGTGCGCGATCAAGGCCGTGTGCGTGCGGCCCAATTGCCCCTTCGCTGGCGCAAAGATATTCGCGCGACGCAACCGGGCCAGATGACGCCGGTGAAAGAGACGGAAAAGGGCGTTGAAATCCTGGCCGTGTGTAAAGCGCGCAGCATCCAGACGACAGAACCGGACCCGACTGCGATCTTTGAGGGTGGCGATTTACAGGCCACCGCGACCGCCGAGGGCAAAAAATATCTGGCGGCTTTGAAAGCCAAAGCGGTTATCGTGCGCCGCTAGCGGCCATGACAACGGTACACATGTCATGACGACCACAACACTGCCGCTGGCCGTAAGCATCGGCGAACCGGGCGGCATCGGACCAGACGTGGTTTTGTCAGCGTGGACCACCACCGCGGGGAAAGCTTCTCCAGCGCTTCCGCCGTTTATCTTGTTTTGCGATCCGGATCAGTTGCAGCGCCGCGCAACCCATATGGGCTTGGAGGTGGTCGTTGATGTTTTGGAGCATCCGAACGCCTTCGATCAAGCAAGGTCTGCTCTGCAGATTGTGCCGCTCGAACACACTCTCGATGGCCAACCCGGCGTTTGCAGCACGTCAGACGGATGCGGTGTTATTGAAGCGATCGACCGTTCAGTCAAAGCCGTACGTTTGGGACATGCGTCGGGCGCGGTGACACTGCCAATCAACAAGAAGTCGCTTTACGAGGCGGGCTTTGCCCATCCGGGCCACACAGAGTATCTGGGGGAACTTGCCCAACAGAACTGGCCGGGTAACCATTCCACAGTACCGGTGATGATGCTGGCCGGGCCGGACTTAAAAACTGTGCCGGTAACCATTCATATTCCACTTGCCGATGTACCGAAGGTGCTAAACGCCTACACGATCGTTGAGACTGCATTGATCGTGGATCGAGACTTGAAACAGCGTTTTGGCATAGATCAGCCGCGCCTTGCGATCTCGGGCTTGAACCCCCATGCGGGGGAACAAGGGGGCATGGGCAAGGAGGATCAGGCCATCATCGAACCAGCCATCGCACGCCTCCATGCACTTGGCGTGGCAGTGACCGGCCCCCTGCCCGCTGATACGATGTTCCACCCACGCGCGCGCAAAACCTATGATGCTGCGCTTTGCATGTATCACGACCAAGCTTTGATTCCGGCCAAGACGCTCGCTTTTGACGAGGCCGTTAACGTGACTTTGGGCTTGCCGTTCATACGCACATCGCCCGACCATGGAACGGCGTTGGATATCGCGGGAACTGGCGTCGCGGACCCCTCCAGCTTCGTCGCCGCCCTCCACATGGCACAGCAAATGAGAGCCGCCGAGCGCCGCAATTCCAACATTGCCATAAACGGCCCGCAATCGGCATCGGCGCACGCGCCCGCATGAGCCACATTGACGACCTTCCGCCCCTGCGTGATGTGATCGAAAAGCATGGCTTGGCCACCAAGAAAGCGCTTGGCCAGAACTTCCTTCTTGATCTCAATCTAACGCTGAAAATCGCACGGGCGGCGGGACCTTTGGATGGCAAGACCGTTTTGGAGATTGGCCCAGGGCCCGGCGGTCTGACACGGGCACTGCTCGCTCACGGTGCGGCGCATGTCGTCGTCATTGAAATGGACAGCCGCTGTATTCCGGCGCTTCATGAGATTGCAGAAGCGCATCCGGGACGGCTGACGGTCCAAGAGGGCGACGCCCTCAGCATCGATCATCGCGCCGTATTGGCCCAGGCAGGTGCGTTTGCAGAGGGCAGAGGCGGCGTCCACATCGCTGCCAACCTGCCCTACAACATCGCGACGCCGCTGTTTACCGGATGGGTGGAAAACCCTGTATGGCCGCCTTTTTGGGATGGCATGACACTGATGTTCCAAAAGGAGGTGGCGCAGCGCATCTGTGCCGCACAAGGAGACAAGGCTTGGGGCCGTCTTGGCGTGTTGAGCGACTGGCGGTGTCACGTGGAAATAGCTTTCGATCTGCCTCCACAAGCCTTCTGGCCGCCACCCAAAGTAACTTCCAGCGTCGTCATGGCGCAACCGCGACGGCAACCGTTAAACGTGGATCGGAACACTCTGCTGCGGGTAACCCAAGCGGCCTTTGGCCAGAGACGCAAGATGCTGAGGCAGTCGGTAAAATCATTGGGCGGCGAAAAGTTGTTAGACGCAGCCGGCCTTTTGGGGACAAAGCGGGCGGAAGAGTTGTCGACAGAAGATTTTGTTGCCCTGGCCAACGCCCTGCGGACGCTCGGTTAAAGATCGACCCAAGCGTCAAATCTGCAATGTGTTGACGAATGTGTGCATACCCAAACGGCGGTCACGGCGCAGGCGCTCTGCACATAAAATCGCCTGCACGTCGGAAAAACTCTTATTGAGGTCCTCGTTGATCAGTACATAGTCATATTCCAGCCAGTGACTGATCTCTTCTGACGCATTTTTAAGCCGTTGCTCGATCACAGCTTCCGAATCCTCGGCACGCCGTTGCAGGCGGGATCGCAGTTCGGTCATTGAAGGCGGCAATATAAAGACGCTGACAATGTCAGCCCGCGCCCGCTCAAACATTTGCAATGCGCCCTGCCAGTCAATGTCAAAGAGCATGTCATGCCCATCCGCCATGGCTGTCTGGACAGGCTCTAATGGGGTACCATAGTAATTGCCGTGGACATGCGCCCATTCCAGCAGGCCGCCGCCGTCGCGGATACGCATGAATTCCGCTTCGCTCAAAAAATGGTAATCGCGCCCATCAATCTCGCTGTTGCGACGGGGACGCGTGGTCACCGAGACAGAAAGCGACATCTCATCATCGTCGCGCAGCAACTCCCGAGCGATCGTGGATTTACCCGCGCCGGAAGGCGATGACAGAACAAGCATCAAGCCCCGGCGGTCTATCATAATGCTGTTTTGAGATGGGGACGCGATCATGGATTTGATCATTCGATGTTGAGCGCTTGTTCGCGAAACTGGTCGATCACCACTTTGAGTTCAAGGCCGATTTCCGTCAGAGCTGTGGAATGCGACTTTGAGCAGATCGTGTTGATCTCGCGGTTAAACTCCTGCGCCAAAAACTCCAAACGTCGGCCAACCGGTTTGTCACTCGCCAGTAAGGCCCGTGCAGCATCGATATGGGCTGCAAGCCGGTCCAGTTCTTCTTGAATGTCCACCCGTGTTGCCAGAAGCGCAATCTCCTGGTGGAGCCGGTCTTCGTCCAGTTCTATCGTATTGGCACTGACCCGGGCCATCTGTTCCTGCAATCGGCGCTGCAGTGCCTCTGTTGCGCGGGATGGTTCTTCGACCGCCGCTATGTGCAGGTCTGCCACCATGTTCAACTGGCCGTTCAGCGCATTGGCTATGGATGCACCTTCCGTCGCTCGCATCTCAACCAATTGGATCAAGGCTTGCCCGAACGAAGCCAAGAGCGCCTCCGTTGGCAGGGTGTCGGCCAACGCAGTGGACTGCGTGTTCGCCATTTCCATAACCCCACGGAGCGCCAACACATCAGCCGCGCTTGTGGGTGCCAGGTTTGAATGCTCGTTTTCTAGTTTACCAACTGTTTCCAGAACAGTGCGCAGCGCGGCATCGTTTACCATTGGCACGGGTGAAAGAGCATCGCCGGAAACGGTGAGCGCAGCTTGGACATTGCCCCGCTCCAGGTGTGTGCCAACCATTTTGCGGGCGCTTTGCTCAAGCGCTTCGCAGCCGTTGGGCAATCGAAACCGAACGTCCAACCCCTTACCGTTGACCGACCGCAACTCCCAGACCCATGCGATGGCAGACTGTGGAGCCTCGCCCGACTGGCGGGCAAAACCCGTCATGCTGCGCACGCTCAATTGTCCGCGCTTTGTGTATCGGGAGCCGGGGTCAGCCGCAAACCGGTTTTGCCTTCACTTCCGCCGTCAAATGGGGCGGCCGGCGTTTGCGATGTGATGGGCAGCTTCGGCTTGTTTTGCGCATCCCGTTTGCGCTGCGCTTCGATCTTACGCCAATTGGCAACGTTGCGATTGTGCTCTTGCAGCGTCTTGGCGAATGCGTGCCCGCCCGTGCCATCCGCCACAAAGTAAAGATCATCAGTCTGCAATGGGTTAGCGGCCGCTTGCAGTGCGGCAAGCCCGGGGTTCGCAATCGGCGTCGGAGGAAGACCGTTGATCTTATATGTGTTGTACGGCGTTTCGCGGTCCAGTTCGGATCGGCGCAGCCCTCCCCGATCCTTCGGTTTTCCGCGACCACCCCAAATCCCGTAGATGACGGTTGGGTCTGTTTGCAATCGCATACCCTTGCGCAAGCGGTTGATGAACACGGAGGCGACGTGCGCACGTTCACCGCCGATGCCGGTTTCTTTTTCTATGATCGACGCCAAGATCACCAACTCTTCGGGAGACTTGAGCGGGAGATCGGGTTGGCGTGTCGCCCATACCTCTGCAACGGTTTTGTTGCGCGCCTCAATCAAGCGCTCAACCGCTTCCTGACGGGTCGTGTTGCGCCCAAAGGAATAAGTATTGGGCAGAAGCGACCCTTCCGCCGGAACCGGTGGCACATCACCAATCAGCGTCTCGTCGGCAGCAATGCGCTCCAACATGCGCAGTGATGTCCAGCCTTCAGGGAAGGTGATGCGGTATTCAATTGCCTGCCCCTCTGTCAGTTCGGTCATCACCTGGCGCATGCTCATGCCCGGATCAAACGCGAACTCGCCCGCCTTCAAGGAACTGGCTTTGCCGTTGGCCTGCACACCGCGCAAAAATACCCGCAAGATGCCCTGTTTGGGGATGATGTTTTTCTGCTCCAGTCCGGGAATAATCGACGTGAAAGTTGCGCCGCGCGGCACCTCAAATGTGGTGGCTTCCTGCAGCGGTCCCGCTTCATCGAACTGTCGGTCGCCATGCAACACCAGGCCAACAGCCGCCACTGCACCGATGAGGGCCAGCGTGAGCATGAAACTAAAAATGCGCACGAACATACCGCCAGACCGACGACGGGTGGAGGGCGTAGCCGCCTTGCGCTCGGACTTTGCATTGCGGCCAAAAGCTGATTTTGAATTGCTGTTTGTCACAGGGAGAAAATTCTCAACACACTAAACCACAGATTGAACGGACCGACCCCACGGCAACCGCCTCGATGCGGCGGACGGAATCAAATCATTGTGGCGAAACAACGGGAGTTTAGTCCGCCGCACTGCACCGTTCCAAGGAAATACCCGAACTCGTTGAAGGAAGTTTCGGGGTTGAGACCTGCGCTTGTAGCTAGACTTTGCGCATCACCAAGGCCGCATTTGTGCCCCCAAATCCAAACGAGTTGGAAAGCACTGTATTGATCTCCTTGGCCACCGCCTTGTGCGGGGTGAGATCAATTGCGGTTTCGCCTTCTGTTTTGTCCAGGTTGAGTGTGGGCGGTACCATGCCATCGCGCATGGCCAAAAGACAGAAGATCGCTTCCACGGAACCGGCTGCACCGAGCAAATGGCCAATGGCCGATTTGGTGGATGACATGGACAGGCTGGCGGCAGCATCCCCCACCAATCGCTCAACGGCCCCCAGTTCCATCGTATCAGCCATCGTGGATGTGCCATGGGCGTTGATGTAGTCGATGTCGGCAGGCTCGATTTCGGCGCGCTTCAAGGCCGCCTTCATCGCGCGAAAGGCACCTTCGTGGTTTTCCGCAGGGGCCGTGATGTGGAACGCATCGCCCGACAGGCCGTAGCCGGTCAATTCGCCATAAATTTTTGCGCCGCGCGCTTTGGCGTGTTCGTATTCTTCCAACACGACAATGCCTGCACCCTCACCCATGACGAAGCCATCGCGCTGCTCGTCCCAAGGACGGGATGCTTTTTCCGGCTCGTCGTTGAAGGATGTGGACAAGGCTTTACAGGCAGCGAAACCGGCCAGTGAGAGTCGGCACACGGGGGACTCCGCACCGCCCGCGACCATGACATCCGCATCGCCCAACGCAATCAAACGCCCGGCATCGCCGATAGCGTGCGCACCTGTGGAGCAGGCAGTGACCACAGAATGGTTTGGCCCCTTTAGGCCGTGCATGATCGACACATAACCCGACGCCAGATTGATCAACCGGCCAGGAATAAAAAACGGGCTAACGCGGCGCGGGCCACGCTCTGCAAGCAGAAGCGATGTCTGCTCGATTCCCTGAAGGCCACCGATACCAGACCCAATGAGAGTGCCCGTGCGCTCTTGGTCTTCGTCAGACTTCGGATGCCAACCGGCATCGTTCAGCGCCTGTGTTGCTGCCGCGATGCCATAAACGATGAAAGGATCAACCTTGCGTTGCTCCTTTGGCTCCATCCAGTCGTCAGGATTGTATTTGCCGTCAGCCGAGTCACCCAAAGGGATCTGACAGGCAATTTTTGCAGGTAGGTCTTCTACCTCGAAGTCGGTGACACGCTTGGCGGCGTTTTGGCTCGCAAGAATGTTTTTCCACGTTTCTTCTGCGGTTCCGCCCAGCGGCGACACCATTCCAATGCCTGTTACGACAACGCGCCTCATGGCTGCCCTCGTCCGACTGATGTGTGAAACATGTGCGGGCTGACCAGCTCAGCCCAAACCCGCCGACCCTGCTGCGTCTTTTCAGTGAAAACCAGCAAAAGGCTGGAAAGACGATGTTTGCTTTGATCGATACAAAGCAAATGGCCCCGCAAAACGCAGGGCCACCAAAAGCCCGCTATTAGGCTTTGTGTTTGTCGAGGTAATCAACGGCGT
The DNA here is from genome assembly GCA_039815595.1 of Pseudomonadota bacterium. Lineage (GTDB taxonomy): Bacteria > Pseudomonadota > Alphaproteobacteria > Rhizobiales > Rhizobiaceae > Pseudahrensia. The sequence goes on from JBCBYZ010000046.1 coordinate 20,464, forward strand.
CTTTAACCGTCTGGATTGTCTCGGCAGCGTCGTCAGGAATCTCAACGCCAAACTCTTCTTCAAAGGCCATCACAAGCTCAACGGTGTCCAAGCTGTCTGCGCCCAGATCATCGATGAAGGAGGCGCCAGAGACGACCTTGTCTTCTTCGACACCGAGGTGTTCAACAACAATCTTCTTAACCCGTGGTTCGGTATCGCTCATATTGGTTCTCCAGTCGTGACCAATTTTCGGTTGCGCCCTAACTAGATAAGGCGGTGGGGGTAATCAAGCGGAATTGTCCCGCTCGTGCACATGCTTTTGGAGCAAGCGCCGGTAGCGCCACGCGCTAGATCATCGCCATGCCGCCGTTCACATGCAGGGTCTGCCCCGTCACATAGGCGGCTTCGTTGCTGGCCAGGAACACAACAGCGGCGGCCACTTCGGCGCCGGTGCCGAGTCGCTTGGCGGGGACAGTGCCCAAGATCGCGTCTTTTTGTTTGTCGTTCAGCGCGTCCGTCATCGGCGTTTCGATGAAGCCCGGTGCAACGCAGTTAACGGTGACATTGCGGCTGGCAATCTCCATGGCAAGTGATTTGGACATACCGATCATACCAGCCTTGGACGCACAGTAATTGCCCTGCCCCGGATTGCCCGTTACGCCCACCACAGAGGTGATGTTAATGATGCGACCGGCCTTGCGGCGCATCATCGGGTAGACCGCATCGCGGGTCAGTTGGAAAACAGATTTCAGGTTCAGATCGAGAACCGCGTCCCAGTCGTCATCGCTCATGCGCACGAACAGACCGTCCTTCGTGATGCCTGCATTATTGACGAGGATATCGATCCCGCCGAGTTCTTCCTCTGCCTTGGTCGCGAGCGCTTTGACAGATGCAGCATCACCAAGATTTGCCGGAAAAATATGTGCGCGGTCACCGAGTTCCGCAGCGATTTCCTTTAGCCGTTCTTCACGTGTGCCGTGTAAGCCTACCGTCGCGCCGCTTGTGTGGAGCGCCTTTACGATGGCCACACCGATGCCGCCGGATGCGCCTGTGACGAGGGCTTTCTTGCCGGTAAGGTCAAACATGGGTGTCTCCGCAAAAATCTAAAAAGCGAGTCGGATGAATCGGTTGGGCCATTCGGCTCACAGTCCGATTCGGATCGATTACGCTGTGCTTTAAGAACTGAACGGGCCTTAGGCCAGTTTAGGCCATGGAATCAAGCGCTGCGGAAACATCTTCCGGCGTGCCGATGGCTGTGGCTTTGAGCGACCGGTCAATGCGGCGCAAAAGGCCGCTGAGAACTTTGCCCGAGCCGATTTCCCACACATCATCCACGCCTTGCTCGCTCAGATAGGTCATGGATTCGGCCCAGCGCACGCGGCCCGTTATTTGCTCCACTAGACGTTTTGCAACGTCATCCGGGTGGGAAATCGCATCGGCCAACACGTTGCACACCAGCGGCACGACGGTGGGTTTGATGTCCACTTGCGCCAAGGCTTCCGCCATTTTTTCCGCTGCAGGTTGCATCAACGCGCTGTGGAAGGGCGCGGAGACAGGCAATTTGATCGCCCGTTTCGCGCCCGCTTCGGTCGCCTTTTCCATGGCTTTTTCGACGGCTCCGGCATGGCCGGAAATCACCAATTGTCCGCCGCCATTATCGTTGGCGATCTGGCATTGGCTGTCATGGCTGCTGGCGTCAGCACAGGCTTCTTCCACCGCCGCATGCTCCAAACCGATGATTGCCGCCATCGCGCCCTGCCCCACGGGCACAGCGGCCTGCATGGCGTCGCCGCGAATGCGCAGCAGGCGGGCGGTGTCTGAAATACTGAGAGCACGGGATGCCGCCAGCGCAGAGTATTCGCCCAAGCTGTGACCGGCCACGTGGGAGGCTTTCGTCACCTCAAAGCCCCGGGCTTCCATCGCACGCAGTGCGGCTAGGCTGACCGCCATCAGTGCCGGTTGGGCGTTTGCGGTCATGGTCAACTCGTCTTCAGGCCCGTCCCACATGATGGCGGAAAGGTTTTGCGACAGGGCGTCGTCCACCTCGTCAAAGACCGCC
>JBCBYZ010000179.1:0-4649 GCA_039815595.1 Pseudomonadota bacterium
AGTTCCAACTCGCAGCAACCGCTCAAAACCTCAGAAAGCTCGCCAAGCTCGTTCCAACTCCAGCGTGAAATGGCTGAGTGAGACAACTCGACCGGCATTCAATCACCGTCAGAGCACCGCCTTTTTCAACACTATCCGGACAAAGCGGCAATGAACATAGCCAAAGCCAACGGCTGCCTCGCGGTTATCACGGTGCAACGAGCTCTTCGACAAGTCGGTCAAAGGTTTCCCGAATGGGCGCGTTATTGATTTGATCTTCGTGCGCAACAATCCACACTGGCAGATGAGCCGACCATGATGGATCGGCGCGTCTTAGCCCTCGTTGCTTCGCTATGTCCGCCTGAAGGAACCCCATCCCTACGCCCGCTTCAATGAGCAATATCTGAAGCGCCTGATCGTCTGTCGTCGCCGCAATACGCGCAGGTTTGGGCAAGTCGAGTGCCGAAGCAGCTTTGGTGAGCGTCGTATCTCTGTCTTCCCAGATGAACGGTTCAGCCCCTAAGCACGACAAGAGATCTTCTTTACCAGAAACAGCCTTTGCGAAAAGTCCGAGTTCGAGGGGAGCCAATTTACGGGCGATGAGTTGCTTTTGGTGAGGTGCCACATGCCGGATCGCAACGTCGGCGTCCCGTCGTAGGAGATCGCTGTTATTGTCGTCCGGAATGAGCTCGACCTTGAGGCCGGGTAGATCCTGGCACAGCTCCGCGATCAGCTTTGGCAATAAAAAATGGGACACAACCCGGCTTGCTGAAATTCGAACGGTGCCAGTGACAGTTCCCTGATTGTGTGAGGCCGTGCGTTCAAATGCATAGGACGCTTCGACCACAGCCTTCGCTGCCGGCGAAAGCGCGTGAGCCTGACTGGTTGGAACCAACTCGTTGACAGAGCGCGTAAAAAGGCTGCCGGATAGGTCCTCTTCGAGTGCTTGAATGGCCCGCCTCACGGTGGGCTGTGACATGCGGAGTTCCCTCGCCGCAGCCGATAGAGACCCCGTGCGCATAACGGCCTCGAAAATAACGATACGCTCACTGTCAACGCTGAGCCTGCTCATAAAAAATTTATAGGCAGAATGGATGATTTAGGCAATTCCTAACAAGCTGATTGCTGTCTACCTATCATGCAATGACATTCATTGGAGAACAGCTATGAACACCTCGTCTTTGGTTGCCCCCTCAAATAAAGACTTCATCGCCTTGCGGCGCGTTGAGGGCGCGGCAATTGGCGTTGCGGCAACGCTCGTTTTTGCCCAACAGAGCGGGAATTGGTGGCTCTTTGCAGGTCTCTTACTCCTGCCCGATATCGCGATGCTAGGATATTTGGCTGGGTCGCGTATTGGCGCTCAAGCCTACAACGCCCTGCACAATTATGTCTTGCCGATCTGCCTTGGTCTCGCCGGGGTGGTCTTCGAAACCCAAATTCTGACGACGATTAGCGCTATCTGGGTTGCCCACATCGGTTTTGATCGGGCAATGGGCTACGGTCTAAAGCGAGATACAGGTTTCTGGCATACACACCTGTCCGGAATGGAAGCCAAGTGACACCAGCGGCGAGCCTTACGTCGGCCTCGAAAGAAAGCGCACTAGGCCGATTACCGTCACATGAGACCCAAGGACCAGTCATTCAAACGTTCTGCAGCATTCGGTATGTTGGGCTCGAACCTGCCACTCAAACCAAGACGGTGCCAAGCCGAAGAAGCTCTGGACAGGGTTAGCTTGATCCTTTAATTCTAGGATAAATTTCCTTTCTGGGCTGATTCAGGCATGTTTTCTCACGCGCAGGTTTGGTCCGCGATTGATGCTTTGGCGGAGCGCAACAGCATTTCTGTGTCCCGTTTGGCGCGCAATGCGGGGCTCGACCCGACCACGTTTAACAAGTCAAAGCGGATTGGCGCAGATGGGCGGTTGCGGTGGCCGTCCACCGAGTCCCTGTCCAAGATTATGGACGCCACCGGTACGGATCTTTCGCTGTTCACAGAACTGGTGGCCGACGACAAGGTGAGTTTCAACCAACGGCTTTCGGCGCTTGCTGAAAGCACGTCGGACTTTGGCTCGGGACTTAGGGAAGCCGAAGCGCCTTACAACATGCCTAGCGCCGTGCCTCTTTTGGGTCTGGCCCAAGCCGGCAGCGGCGGCTTTTTTGATGATGCGGGCCTGCCCACGGGAGAAGGTTGGGATGCGGTGGATTTTCCCCAAAGCGATGGCGAGACCGTCTACGCGTTGCAGATATCCGGCGACAGTATGGAGCCGCTTTATCGCGATGGTGATCGCATCATCGTTTCGCCCGGCGCATCCGTGCGACGCGGGGACCGGGTGGTGGTGCGCACCCATGAGGGGGAAGTGATGGCCAAAGTTCTTGCCCGCCGAACCGCCAGGCAAATCGAATTGCAATCGCTCAACCCCGATCACGAAAACCGGTCGTTTGATGTGACCGAAGTGGACTGGATCGCCCGGATCGTGTGGGCGAGCCAGTAAGGGGTTTACACCATCAATTCGCCGTCCATGCCCTTACGTATGAGCGCAACGGTGGCGTCTTTACCGTACAGCGCCGCGAAGGAGCCGAACCGCGGGCCTTGGTCTTGGCCCAGCAAAACCTGATAGAGCGCCTGAAACCACTCGCGCAGGTTTTCAAAATCATGGTCTTTGCCCACGGCAAAAACTTCGGTCTGTAGCGTCTCGCCATCTGCGTCTGCGGGCATCGCGTCCAGCCTTGCGGCCAGCGCTTCCATCGCCGCCCGTTCCTGATCGCTCGGCGCGCGGAAGGTCTTGGACGGACGCACGAAGTCTTCAAAATAGGAGATCGCGTAACCCACCAATTCATCCAGTTTTGGATTGTTGGCCGGTGTCGCATCGGCATCATATTGAGAGATGAAGCCCCAAAGCGTTTCCTTGTCCGACGCGTTCGATGCGCTCACAAGATTGAGCAACATGGAGAAGGTGACGGGGATGGACACCTTGGGTGGATTGCCCGCATGGATGTGCCAGACCGGATTGGTGAGACGGGCTTTTTCGTCCTGACCTTCAAAGGCAGCCAGATGCTGGAAATACTCGTCTACCTGACGCGGGATGATATCGAAGAACAGGCGTTTGGCCGTCTTCGGCTTTTGATACATGAACAAGGATAGGCTTTCGGGCGAGGCGTAGCTGAGCCACTGTTCCATCGATATTCCGTTGCCCTTGGACTTTGAGATTTTTTCGCCTTTGTCGTCCAAGAACAACTCGTAGATGAAGTGTTCCGGCGCGGGCGCCCCCAAGATGCGGCACATTTTATCGTAGAGATTTGAATTGTTCTGGTGGTCCTTGCCATACATCTCAAAGTCCACGCCCAGCGCCGCCCAGCGCATGGAAAAGTCCGGTTTCCACTGCAGTTTTACATTGCCGCCTTTGATAGAGAGCGTGGTTTCCGTGCCGTCTTCATCGTCAAAGGTGATCATGCCGTTGGCCGGATCGACTTTCTTCATGGGCACATAAAGCACCCGGCCCGTCTTGGGAGAGATCGGTAAAAAGATGCTGTAGGTCGCACGCCGCTCCTCGCCCAAAGTGGGCAACATGGCGTCCATCAGCGCATCATATTTTTCCGCACAGCGCATGAGCAGATCATCGAACCGGCCAGAGCGATAATACTCGGTCGAACTCGCAAAGTCGTAAGTAAAGCCGAACGTGTCCAGGAACGCCCGCAGGCGCGCATTGTTGTGGTGGCCAAAACTGCCGTGGTCAGAGCCGAAAGGGTCCGGCACATCGGTGAGTGGCTGGCCCAGATGCTGCGCCATCATCTCCTGATTGGGTACATTTTCTGGAATTTTGCGCATGCCATCCATGTCGTCGGAAAAGCACAACAGACGCACCGGCACAGCGTCTTCGGTGAGCAGCCGGAACGCATTAATAACCATGGACGTGCGCGCCACTTCGCCGAATGTGCCGATATGCGGCAGTCCGGAAGGACCGTAGCCGGTCTCAAACAGCACCGTCTCAGGATAGCCCGATTTCGCGTAGCGTTTGACGATCTTGCGTGCCTCTTCAAACGGCCAAGCCTTCGAGGCTTGTGCCGCCTCAACCAGAGCGGGCGTAATGGTGATTGGCGGAAATTCAGAAGCGGCCATGGGTCGAAAAATGCCTGTGTTTGATCAGGGGCAGTAATGCGGGAAAGATAAGGAGATGCATGCGCTTGAGTTAGAAACGGACGCGCAGCGTGGTTGGGCGGAAACTATGGCTGCCGTCTCCCAAATGCAACCGGCGGCTCGCCCGGCCCTTTCGTACGGTTGAACAGCTGGCACCACCTGCTGCACAAATGTTGAATCATACGTTTGCAAAGCGTATCTGGTGGAGGCAACACACCCTTGGATTTTCCGCCCCATGAACGCCATTTCTGTTCAAGATACGCTTGTCTACATCATGGTCTCCGTCTCCGCCGTTGACAGAAACATGGGCGAGCAAGAGATGCTGCGCATCGGCAATGTGGTCAAAACACTGCCCGTGTTTGATGGCTATACGCCTGACCAGTTGGTCAACGCAGCCAAGACCTGCCGGGATATCCTGCAGGATGATGAGGGTCTGGAAACCGTGTTGGGATTTGCCGGCATTTTACCGGACAATTTGAAACTGACGGCCTATGCGCTCGCCGCCGAGATTGCGGCGGCGGACTTGAGCGTCACG
>JBCBYZ010000181.1:0-4570 GCA_039815595.1 Pseudomonadota bacterium
GCGCGTTTGCAGCGCATGATCGCAATGGCGGACATCGTGAAAGTGTCCGATGAAGATTTGGATTGGCTGGCGGAAGGTGTCGCGCATGATGCGGCGATCAAAAGCTGGCTTGACGGCGGCACCAGCATCGTTTTGCTGACCGAGGGAAAAGATGGCGCAACAGCTTTCACGGAATCTGGATCGGTGCATGAGGACGTGGTGGCTGTTGACGTGGTGGACACGGTGGGGGCCGGCGACACGTTTAACGCAGGGCTTCTCTCGTCGCTTTTGGAGCAAGGATGCCTGACCAAGTCGTCCCTCAAGACGATAACTGATCAGGCACTGTCCACCGCCCTTAAAAGGGCGGTTCAAGTAGCCGCCGTCACCGTTTCTCGCGCAGGGGCCAATCCACCTTGGAAAGTGGAACTCGACACCTAGTCCAGATTAGCCCCGGTTGGGATTTGGATCGTTGGGAATACACAAACGTTCCTGTCGGGGTGAGATTGCGCAGGTGCCAATGATCATGTGTCCATCACGCGGCTCGACAAAACTGCACATGGATTGCACCGTCAAAGTTGCGCAGGCTGCAATCGCTTCCTTGGGTGGAGGTCCGCGAAGTCCTTTGGGCCGAACTGGGTTTTCGGTGCTCAAAATCCACCCCGTCCAAGATGTGTCGCTGCCTTGGGCCTGCGTTGGAAAACCGATGATCACCAGCAGCAGCGTCAGGGACACGAACGCCGCGATGATGATGGACGGCATGAGGTTTTGACCCTTGGGTCTTTTGGGACTGCTACGCATGTCGTCGAACACGATTTTCTTGGATGAATGGTGCAGCGGCTTTGGTCTTCCCATGTGGCGAGGGAAGGGAGGAAATAAGGAGATAATGCGGAAGTGTGTAGGCCATTGTGTGGCTTGTTACTCCTCATCAGTTTTTTGCGGATTGGACATCGATTGGGATCAGCAATGCTGACGATTTACCGTTTGAACACCGACGGTCATTTTCGAAGCGGCAGTGTGCGGCTCTTAAACTTGCCGGGGTTTGTGGAAAAGCGACGGTTGGATCAGGTGCTGTTGGCAGATTGCTTGTTGGTGCATGTACCCAGCCTGCTCGCCAGTCACGGGCGTGCGGAACTCGCTCGTCTGCGCTCAATCGTGCCGAAATCTCAGGTCTGGATCGCCGACACGTTGGAAAGCTCGGTGAACTACCCGGATTTGAATGATCCTGAGTTCATGTCGATGTTTGATATTGAGGTGTCGTATAGAAAAAGCGCAGACATTTGGCGTTCCTATGTCGGTCATGATTTTGACGTTCGCATCAAAGGCGCAGCACCCGGAAGAAAGCGGCGCCGTTTTTGCTGCGCATTTGTTTCAAGTGGGTTCCACGAAAGCGGACGCAGGGACTTAATGAAAAACCTGATGGAGCGACTGCCTGTACACTCCTATGGGAAGCTGTTTCGAAATCGCCGCCTCTGGTTCGACAAGGGCATACCGTCAAAGCTGAAAGCGCTTGAAAAATACACCTACACGCTCGCGCTCGAGAACAGCATTGATCAGGACTATGTGACGGAGAAGTTTTTTGAGCCGCTTATGACCGGCACGATCCCCATTTATCTCGGTGCGCCGAACATTGACGACTTCGCCCCGGGGGAAAACTGCTTCATCAACGTCAATGACTTCGCGTCGGTGGACGCTCTGGCGGACTTTCTAAAAACTGCCGATCCCGCGCAGTTTCATGCCTGGCGCGACAAGCCGTTGAGCCCTCAATTTTTAGCCATAGTGGAGGAAATGCGGCGGCCATTTGAAAGCCGTTTAGCCAATCTCATTCGGCAGAAGCGCGCAGAAAAGTCTCCATCGTCAAGCTGAGCTTTGGGCGCGTGAAACCACTGTAGCCAAAACAGGGCTTAACCGAACCCGGCAGGTCGCATTGGTGATGGGCGATGGCGCAGAATTTCCTATCCTGACGGTAAGAGATATTCGCGCGAAAGGGAGTTCGCATCGTGAAATCGCATTATCGGGTTGTTGTCATCGGTGGGGGCGTTGTGGGCGCGTCCGTGCTCTACCACTTGGCTAAAATGGGCTGGACCGATGTGTGCCTGTTGGAGCGGGAGGTACTGACCGCCGGTTCGTCCTGGCACGCGGCTGGTGGCATCCACGCGCTCAACGCTGACCCGAATATTGCGCAACTCCAAGCCTACACGATTGATCTGCTGACGGAGATCGAAGCCGAAAGCGGCCAAAATATTGGTCTGCATATGACCGGTGGTCTGACGCTGGCCGGTACGCCGGAGCGTTGGGAATGGCTGCAAGCGGCCTACCGTGTGTTCCAGTCCATCGGGATTGAAGACTGCGCACTGATGAGCCCGGAAGAGGCCAAAGAGCGCATGCCCATCATGTCCACGGACGGTGTGTTGGGCGCGCTGTGGGCAGATCGGGAAGGATACGTGGATACTACGGGCACGGTGCAGGCCTATGCGATTGCTGCCAAGAAACGCGGTGCCAGTTATTTTGAGCACACCAAGGTGAAAGACCTGGTGCAAACCAAAGACGGCTGGCAGGTGGTCACTGACAAAGGCACCATCAGCTGCGAGCATGTGGTCAACGCTGCCGGCCTCTGGGCCAAGCAGGTGGGACGCATGGCGGGGATTGAACTGCCGGTCTCGCCGCTCAAGCATCACTATCTGATTTCAGACACGATCCCCGCGCTCGAAGAGATCGATTTTGAAGTGCCGATGACGGTTGATCTGGAGGGGTTTACCTATCTGCGCCAGGACCAAAAGGGCGTGCTTCTTGGCATCTATGAGATCGACCACGAACACTGGGCGATGGATGGGGCACCATGGGACTACGGTATGGAACTGTTCCAAGAGCAGACCGACCGGATCGAGAAAGAACTGATCTTGGGCTTTGAGCGTTACCCCGCCTTGCAGGAGGTTGGTGTGAAGACATGGGTGAACGGTGCCTTCACTTTCTCGCCCGATGGTAATCCGCTTGTTGGCGAAGTGCCGGGTAAGAAGGGGTATTGGTGCGCTTGCGCCGTGATGGCGGGTTTTCTGCAAGGGGGCGGTGTCGGCAAGTCACTGGCCGAATTGATCATCGAGGGTGAAGCGGAAGCCGATATCTACGGAATGGACGTGGCGCGCTATGGCGCGTTTGCCGAAAACAAGGAGTACATTCGTCAGACCACAGGCCAGTTTTATTCACGCCGGTTTGTGATGTCCTATCCCAACGAGCAATTGCCCGCCGGGCGACCGCTCAAAATGGCTCCGGCACACGATGCCATGACGGAAGCTGGATGCCGCTGGGGCGTGTCTTGGGATTTGGAAGTGCCGCTCTATTTCGCGCCGTCCAAAGACTTTGAAGAGAACCTGACGCTCAAACGGTCCAACGCCTTCGATATCGTTGCCTCCGAATGCCGCAACGCGCGTGAGAATGTTGGTATGGTGGACATTACCGGCTTCTCCCGTTTTGAGGTGAGTGGACCGAATGCAGAAGCGTGGTTGGACCGTATTATGGCGTCCAAGCTGCCCGGGCCGGGCCGCGCCCGTTTGGCCCCGATGCTGTCCGATGACGGGCGGCTGAAAGGCGACCTCACAGTGATGAATTGGGGCGACGGCACTTGGTGGATCATGGGGTCCTACTACTTGCGGCGTTGGCACATGCGTTGGTTCGATGATCACATGTACGATGGTGTCGTTGTGCGCGATCTGGGCGAAGAGGTTGGCGGCTTTGCGCTCACCGGTCCCAACAGCCGCGCGGTGCTGCAAAAGATTTGTCACCAGGACGTGAGCGCGCTGCCCTTCATGGGTATCGGGGCGTTTGATGTGGGCATGATCCGCGCAAAAGTTGCGCGCATGTCCGTTGCCGGCGAAATGGGATTTGAGATCAATTGCCGGTATGGCGACCATGTTAAACTGCGCCGCATGTTGCTGGAGGCCGGGGCAGACCACGGACTGCAGGAGTATGGGTTCAACGCGATGCTGTCGCTGCGGCTTGAAAAGAGCTTTGGCATTTGGTCCGCGGAGTTTACCCAAGGCTACACGCCGGGAATGACCGGCATGGACCGCTGGATTGCCTGGGACAAAGGTGACTTTATCGGGCGCGAAGCGGCGACTGCCGAACGCGATGGCAACGGACCTGAGAAGATATTGGTGACACTGGAAGTGGATGCGGTGGACGCTGACGCCAGCGGCTATGAGCCGATCTGGTCTGGTGAACACAAAGTGGGTTTCGTCACATCCGGTGGTTACGGGCACACGGTGGGAAAATCACTCGCCATGGCGCTCGTAAATCAAGACGTCTCCGCCGTTGGCACTGAGCTCACCACGCATGTGGTGGGTGTCGAGCGGGCCGCTAAAGTGATTGACCCGTCGCCATACGACCCAGTTGGTAACGCCATGCGGGGTCTTCCGGTCTAAAGACTGATGTCATAGGGCTGTTGTGTTCATCGCGGATGCAACGGCCAAGAAACTTGATATGCGAGCCGAAATGCAACTCTCCGCTTTCAGCGCCCCGGGCCGGTTTTGGCGTGGCAACCTTCACACGCACTCCACGGTTTCAGACGGGGTTTTGGAACCGGAGGAAGTGTGCCGCC
>JBCBYZ010000088.1:0-14250 GCA_039815595.1 Pseudomonadota bacterium
AAGACGGTCTGGAAAAATCCCGTTGGCAGCGGGTACGGGACCCGCAGGACATGTTCGACCAAATCGATGCCATGCCAATGCGCCAGCAAGAAATACGCAACACCGAAACAAACTAAAGGCTTAATCGCCCCACCTTCGCTCCGGGCGTGAGCCTAGCCCGCCGCAAAAAGTGGCAAGGACGCTACAGAAACACCGCAAACTCGTCAGCGGGGACCCGTTCTGTGGTCAACGTGTTCTCAATGGCGTTCTCATCCGCATAGCCCAGCGCCATACCGCATACCAAAACCTCATCGTCGCCCATGTCCACCACAGTGCGAACAGCTCTATGGTACGGCGGCCACGCAGCCTGCGGGCATGTGTCGAGACCCCGCCCTCGTGCAGCCGTCATGATGTTTTGCAAAAACATGCCGTAATCCAGCCATGATCCGATCTCGAGATCCTTATGGATGGTGAAAAACAAGCCAACCGGCGCATCGAAAAACAGATAATTGCGCTTGTGTTGGGCAAACATTTTATCGCCCTCGCCTTTTGCGATTCCCAACAAACCATAAAGATCAAGCCCGACCTTTTTACGCCGTGATTTGTAAGGCTCAAAAAAGGCATCGGGATAGTATTTGTAGACTTGCTCGCGCGGGAATTGTCCATCGCTGAACGCGTCTACGGTCGCAGCCTTGGCCCGTTCCAACACATCACCCGTCAGCACATAGACTTTCCATGGCTGCATGTTGGTGCCGGAGGGCGCACGGGAAGCCACATCCAATATGGCTCTAACAGTTTCCGCAGGGACCGGGGTATCAAGAAAAGCGCGGATTGACCGGCGTGATGTGATCGCATCATCCACCGCTGCAATTTTCGATGTTTGCTCGCTCATTCAACCATTCCCCCAAATAGAATTTTCAAAGTTCTGCCCTTCCATCCGATCTCTGTCTACGCTTGAGAATATGGTGTGCAAGTGGGGTCAGATCAGAAGAAGAGCCAAGCCCTTTTTTATGAAATTCTAAGCTGCCCAATCTTGTTGCGTGAAATTTTGCTTGCAAATTTCACGAAAGCGAAGTGTTCTGTCTCCAACAGATCGAGAGCCGCATTCAGGAAACGCGTTTGGGCGCCGCCGAAAAACTTGATGGAACAAAAGAGGCGCGCGACAGCGATGCGATTGCGCTGGGCCAGGACGTGCGTGGATTGCGTAAGTCCCGCGGTGTCACCCTCAACGAGTTGGCCCTGCGCATCCGTCGGTCTGTCGGATTTTTAAGCCAGGTCGAACGCGGTCTCTCCTCCCCATCGATCAATGATTTGCGCGCAATCGCCACCGCACTGGACGTGCCGACCAGTTGGTTCTTTGTCCACGAAGGCTCTGGCGAACACGAGCGCGGCGTCATCGTGCGGGCCGGATCACGCCGCACGTTCGGTACTGAAGAAGGCGGCATCGTCGAAGAATTGCTGTCGCCGGATCTGGGCGGCAGTTTTGAGGTGTTGCGATCCGTCTTCGCGCCGGGTGCGGAAATCTCAGAGGCCATTTTCCGCGAAACCGAAGAGGCGGGATATATCGTCTCCGGCCATCTGGATCTTTGGATTGACGGCCAGTTTTACGCCCTCAATCCCGGCGACTCCTTCCGCTTTGATCACAAGGCCTACCGGTGGAGAAATTCCGGAACGGAGCCCGCCATTGCCGTGTGGGTCATCAGCCCACCCGTTTACTAATGCATCAGCCCCACACCACCGCTCGTTAACAGGTTCACATCATGTCAGACACACCATCAAAGCTTCCAGCACACGCCCGCGTCGTTATCATAGGTGGCGGCGTTGTCGGCGCGTCCGCGCTCTATCACTTGGCCAAGGCTGGATGGACCGATTGCGTCTTGCTGGAAAAGAACGAACTCACTGCAGGCTCCACTTGGCACGCGGCGGGCAATATTCCCACGTTCTCATCGTCATGGTCCATCATGAACATGCAGCGCTATTCAACAGAGCTGTATCGCGGACTGGGCGCTGAGGTTGACTACCCCATGAACTACCACGTCACCGGTTCGATCCGTTTGGCGCACTCAAAAGAGCGGATGCAGGAATTCCAGCGGGTAAAGAGCATGGGTCGGTACCAGGGCATGGAGATCGACATGTGCTCCAATGCCGATCTCAAAGATCGATATCCATTCATGGAAACCCATGATCTCGAAGGCGGCCTTTACGACCCGTTTGATGGCGACATGGACCCGGCACAGCTGACGCAGGCGCTCGCAAAGGGCGCGCGCGACATGGGTGCCAAGATTGTCCGCTTCTGCCCGGCAACCGGCCTGCGCCGTGAAAATGACGAGTGGATCGTGGAAACCGAACAAGGCGAGGTGCGCTGCGATGTCATCGTAAACGCCGCAGGCTATTACGCCCAGCGCGTTGCAGAATGGTACAAACCGTTTGCCAGCGAAGGTCTGGCCAGAACGCTGCCCATGATGGTCATGAGCCACCAATACCTGCTGACAGACGAAATTCCGGAACTCGAGGACTGGTCAAAAGACCAGGGCGCAAAACTGCCTCTGCTGCGCGATGTCGATTCGTCGTACTACCTGCGTCAGGAAAAATACGGCCTCAACCTTGGACCCTACGAGAACAACTGCAAGGGCCATTGGATGACGCCTGATGATCCGATGCCCGAAGACTTCTCGTTCCAGCTTTATCCGGACGATCTGGAGCGCATCGAATGGCACATCGAAGACGCCATGGCCCGCGTCCCCATGTTGGGAACCGCCGGGGTCAACAAGGTCATCAATGGCCCAATTCCATATTCACCGGACGGCAACCCGTTGATTGGCCCCGTGCCCGGAGTTCCCAACGCGTTTGAAGCCTGTGTGTTCACTTTCGGCATTTGCCAGGGCGGCGGCGCGGGCAAAGTACTGGCGGAATGGGTCACCGAAGGCGAGACAGAGTGGGATATGTGGTCCTGCGACCCTCGCCGCTTCACCGATTATTGCGACCAGGACTACTGCAACCAAAAAGGTATGGAAGTTTATGGCAACGAATACGCCATGCATTTCCCCCACCACGAGTGGCCGGCTGCGCGCGATAAAAAACTCTCCCCCAACCACGAAAAGGTTCTGGCGCTTGGCTGTGTCATGGGTGCCTATAACGGCTGGGAACGGGCCAACTGGTTTGCACAAGCGGGCGATGACACATCTTTGGAAGCCACACACACCTGGGGTCGCTCCGGACCGTGGGAGCCGCGCGTCAAAGAAGAATGTGAGGCGGTGCGCGACCATTGCGGTGTCTTGGACCTTCCAGGCTTTTCCCGTTTCAAACTGTCGGGAACAGGGGCAGCAGACTGGCTGCGCAAGCAAATCGCTGGCGGCCTCCCAAAAATCGGACGCATGTCACTGGGGTATTTCTCCGATGACAAAGGACGGATCGTCACCGAAATGTCGATCATGCGTCACGACGACGATGCCTTCACTTTGATCACCGCAGCCCCAGCTCAGTGGCACGATTTTGAGTGGCTCAAAAAGCATCTCGCTAAAGGCCTCAGCCTGAGCGACCACACCACAGAATTCTCGACTCTTGTGGTAACCGGTCCAAAATCCCGGGAAATCCTGTCTAAAATCGCCAAAGCGGACTTTGAATTACCCTGGCTTTCCCACCAATCTGCAAACGTGGCCGGGCGCGATATGATGCTTGCCCGCGTTTCTTTTGCAGGCGAATTGGGTTGGGAAGTGCATGGCAAGATGGATGACCTACCTGCCGCCTACGCAGCCTTGATTGAAGCGGGTGCAAAGCCCTTCGGGATGTTTGCCCTCAACTCTCTGCGCCTGGAAAAGGGTTACCGGGCTTGGAAAGGCGATCTGTCCACCGACTACACCCTTTTGCAGGGCGGGATGGACCGGTTCATCAAATTCGACAAGGAAGAGTTTCGCGGGAAACAGGCTTTGTTGAATGAGAAACAACAAGGGGTCACCAAGCGTTTTGTGACCCTGACCGTGGATGCCAACGGGTGCGACGCGCCGTATATGTCCACGCTTTGGCATGGCGAACACGTTGTTGGCGAAACCACGTCCGGTGGTTGGGGCTATCGCACCAACAAGTCCATCGCGCTTGGCATGGTCAAATCTGATCTGGCCGTCCCCGGAACAGCGCTGGAAGTAGAGATTTTTGGCGAACGCCGCGCAGCGACAGTTCAAGAAGACAAGCCGCTTTGGGATCCGTCAAACGAAAGACTGCGTTCATGAGCGACATCCTTTTGTTGGATGGCGGAATGGGACAGGAGCTCATCGCGCGCTCCTCCCAGCCACCATCCCCGCTCTGGTCCGCCAAAGTGTTGCTGGACGAACCGCAGATCGTTGAAGACGTGCACCGCGCCTATGTGGATGCGGGGGCGAGGGTCATCACGCTCAATACCTATTCAGCAACGCCTGAACGGCTTGAACGGGATGCCGGGCCTGAAGTCGCCGAAGACCTGTTTCTGCACCTTCAAGCAAGCGGTATTGAACTGGCCAAGAATGCGGTCGCGGGCACAGACGTTCTGGTTGCAGGTTGTCTGCCACCCCTCAAGGGCAGCTATCAGCCAAGCCAAGCGCCGGATTTTGACACCTGTCTGGCAACCTATCGTCGGGTGGTGGCCCTCCAAAAAGACCATATCAACTTCTTCATCTGCGAGACCCTGTCCTCCATCAAAGAAGTAAAAGCTGCCGTTCAAGCCTGCGCCGAGAATGATATGCCTGTCCTTTGCGGCATGAGTGTGATGGATGAAGATGGCACCCGGTTACGGTCGGGCGAACCGCTGGTTGAAGCAGCTCTTGCCGCCAAACAGGCTGGTTCCACCGCTTTGGGCATCAACTGCTCTTGGCCGGAAGCGGTGTCTCAAGCCATGCCTGTTCTGAAACCGATTGGCCTGCCATTTGGCGGTTGGGCCAACGCTTTCACAAAAGCTGACGATCTCGCACTGGGCGGTACGGTCGATGTACTCACCACCCGCACCGATCTCGATCCCACAAGCTACGCCAATCATGTACTGGACTGGGTTGAGGCGGGCGCCACCATCGTTGGTGGGTGCTGTGAAGTCGGCCCAGTGCACATCAAAGAAATCGCCACGCGCCTGCAGTCGGCGGGCCACACGCTGACCGGGAGCCTGCAATGAGCGCGTCCAAATCCATCCCCCGTAAGGCTCGAGCCGTTATCATCGGCGGGGGCGTCGCCGGTTGTTCGGTCGCCTATCATCTCGCCAAACTGGGTTGGGAAGATGTGGTGCTTCTGGAGCGTAAACAGCTGACCAGTGGCACGACATGGCACGCTGCAGGCCTGATCGCTCAGCTACGCGCCACAAAAAATATGACCCGCTTGGCTAAGTATAGCCAAGAACTCTACGGCGAGTTGGAGGCTGAAACGGGGGTCTCAACCGGTTTCCGTCGATGTGGCTCCATTACAGTCGCCCTCACCGATGAGCGGCGCGAAGAGATTTTGCGCCAAGCCTCCATGGCACGCGCCTTTGGCGTGGATGTGGATGAAATTTCGACTGGGGAACTAAAAGAAAAATACCCTCACCTGAACACCGACGACGTGCGCGCAGCGGTCTACCTGCCCCTCGACGGTCAAGGGGACCCCTCCAACATCGCATTGGCCATGGCAAAGGGGGCGCGCCAAAACGGGGCGACCGTTATCGAAGGGGTTAAAGTCACCGAGATTCACAAGGCTGATGGCGGAATCAAAGGTATCTCATGGAGCCGCGATGGATCGGACGAAACCGGCACGATTGATACCGATATTGTCGTCAATTGCGGTGGCATGTGGGCCCATGAGATCGGGCGCAAAGCCGGTGTCTCTGTCCCGCTTCACGCATGTGAGCATTTTTATATCGTCACCGAGGCCATTGAAGGTCTAACTCAATTGCCGGTTCTTAGGGTGCCGGACGAATGCGCTTACTACAAAGAAGACGCCGGCAAAATGTTGCTGGGAGCGTTTGAACCCAATGCCAAACCATGGGCCATGAACGGCATTCCAGAAGACTTTTGCTTTGATCAGTTGCCCGAAGATTTCGATCACTTCGAACCGATTTTGGAAAACGCGGTCACCCGTATGCCCATGTTGGCCGATGCCGGTATCCATACATTCTTCAACGGGCCAGAGAGCTTTACGCCCGATGATGCTTACCATTTGGGCGAAGCGCCAAACCTGCGCGGTTTCTGGGTCTGCGCCGGTTTCAATTCCATCGGAATCCAATCATCCGGCGGCGCGGGCATGGCGCTTGCCCATTGGATGGAACACGGCCACCCGCCCTTTGATATTTCCGACGTGGATATTCGGCGCATGCAGCCGTTCCAGTCCAACAAGACGTATCTCTTCGAACGATCAAAAGAATCTCTGGGCCTGCTCTACGCAGATCACTTCCCTTACCGCCAAATGGCCACAGCGCGCGGTGTGCGACGCACTCCGTTTCACGAACACCTCAAAGCGCAAGGCGCCGTCTTCGGCGAAGTGGCGGGTTGGGAACGGGCAAACTGGTTTTCCGATGACGGGCAGGAAGGGCGCTACGATTATTCCTGGAAACGCCAAAACTGGTTTGAAAACTCGAAAAGGGAGCATGAAGCGGTTCGCACCAATGTGGGCATGTATGACATGTCGTCCTTTGGCAAAATCCGCGTGGAAGGCCGTGACGCGGAGGCCTTCCTCAACCGCGTTTGCGGAAACGATGTTGCCATCGAACCGGGAAAGATTGTCTACACCCAGTTTCTGAACGACCGTGGCGGCATCGAAGCTGACGTAACAGTAACAAGACTGTCTTGGGACGCCTATATCGTGGTGACCCCGGCAGCCACCGTGCCCCGCGAACTGTCTTGGATGCGAAAGCACTTGCGCGACGAGTCGGTAGCCATCGTCGATACGACAGCAGCAGAAGCCGTGCTCGCAGTCATGGGTCCAAACGCCCGTGCTCTTTTGGAGAAAGTCTCGCCACACGACTGGTCCAATGAAACGCACCCGTTCGGCCAAGCCCATGAGATCGAACTCGGTATGGGCCTCGCCCGCGCCCACCGGGTCACCTATGTGGGCGAATTGGGTTGGGAGCTCTACGTCTCCTCAGACATGGCCGCCCACGCTTTTGAAACGCTGCAAGAGGCCGGACAGGATCTCGATCTGAAACTCTGCGGCATGCACATGATGGACTCCCTGAGGATCGAAAAAGCCTTCCGCCATTTCGGGCACGACATCACAGAGGAGGATCACGTTTTGGAAGCGGGTTTGGGGTTTGCGGTAAAACTCAACAAACCGGAATTTATCGGCCGTGAGGCGGTCTTGCGGCGAAAGGAAGAGGGACTGTCCAGCCGTATGGTGCAATTCAAACTCTCCGACCCGGAACCCTTGCTGTTTCACAACGAGCCCATCGTGCGCAACGGCGAGATTGTCTCTTATGTCACCTCAGGAAATTACGGCCACACATTGGGCGGGGCCATTGGCCTCGGCTACGTGCCTTGCGCAGGAGAAACGCGCGAAGAGGTGCTTGAAAGCGATTTTGAAATAGAAATTGCCGGAAATCGGGTGGTAGCAGAGGTCAGTTTACGTCCACTCTACGATCCAAAGAGCGAACGGGTGAAGGTCTAGAACAATGGATCAAGCGGATAAAGCCACGGTATTTCGCGAATTGCATATACCGGGCAAACCGTTTGTGCTCGCAAATGCGCACGATATTGGCTCGGCAAGAATGCTAGCGGCCATGGGCGCTGAAGCCATTGCCACCACCAGTTCCGGCTTTGCATTCACGGTGGGAGAGCCGGACGGAGCAATCGTCAGCCGTGACACCATGTTGGACCACTGCGAGGACCTTGCAAACGCAATGGCAGTCCCCGTGAGCGGAGACTTGGAGAACGGCTATGGTGACGACCCCGACAGTGTGGGTGAATGCATAGAACTCGCAGCCGAAACCGGGTTGGTGTCCTGCTGCATTGAAGACAGCACATTTGAGAGCGTCAAACCGAGCTACGATTTCGATATCGCCGTGGAACGCATCCGCGTGGCGGTTGAAGCGGCGGAAGCTTTGCCATTCGATTTTATGGTTTGCGCCCGCGCGGACGGTGTATTGATTGGTTCCTACGCGATGGACGAGGCTATTGCGCGCTGCCAGGCCTTTGAAGAAGTGGGCGCTCATTGCGTGTATGTGCCCATGCCACCAAGCATGGATGATTTGGCCACGCTCTGCGCATCCGTCTCCGTACCGGTCAATGCGCTGTGTGCCGGGCCCTATGTCAAATTTTCCAAGGACGATTTTGCTGGGGTTGGCGTTGCCCGCATCTCCATCGGTTCGGCGCTCGCCCGCGCCACTCACCGCATTATTTTGGAAGCAGGCCATGCCATGCTGGACGATGGCGATTTCACAGGCTTAGGCCGTTCGGTCAGCGGAGCGGAAATAGACAAATTGCTGCAACAAGGCGGCGTCTAACGACGTAAAGAACAAGCCAAAACGGGATGGAATTATGGACATAAACGATCTGACCAACCCTGTTCATGGTGAGGCCCCACCGGCGGCGCACAACTCAGATAAACCTGTATCCGAGGGCCGTTCCGGCGGTCGCGCTGCCAGACGAGCCGCCCGGGCAGCGCCTCTTGGGGATGCGGTTAAACCTGTTCGAGCTGGCATGGAAGCGGGCACCTACAAACCGCTGTCAGACAGTGCCATCGAGCGCATCGATGATGCCATCATGGAAGTCTTGGAAACGATAGGTCTGTCGCAAGCCACGCCGACATGCGTGGAAACGTGCGAACGTGTCGGCGCAAAATTGGGCGACGACGGACGACTGCGGTTCCCACGCGCTTTGGTGCGCGAGACAATTGCAAACGCAAACCGTGATTTTGCCTTGCACGGTCAAAAACCCGAACACGATCTACACCCTCAGGGCACCAAAGTGCATTTCGGCACGGCTGGTGCCGCTGTGCACATGGTGGACATCGAAAAACAAGAATACCGGGAAAGCCAGCTGGCCGACCTTTATGATGCAGCTCGCATCGTGGAGACCCTCGACAATATCCATTTCTTCCAGCGCCCCATGGTGGCAAGGGACGTTACGGATCCGAACGCACTGGATTTAAACACGCTCTACGCCTGTGTCAGTGGCACTACGAAACACATTGGCACATCCTTCACGACGGCTGATGTCGTGCCAGACAGTTTGGCGATGCTCTACGCGATTGCGGGTGGTGAAGCGCAATTTCGAGCCCGTCCCTTCGTCTCCAATTCCAATTGCTTTGTGGTCCCTCCCTTGCGGTTTGCGCCGGACGCCTGCGATGTTTTGGAAGCCTGTGTAAATGGCGGGATGCCGGTCTTGCTTCTTTCTGCCGGACAAGCCGGTGCAACCGCGCCAGCTGCACTGGCGGGAGCTGTCGTTCAAGCCGTGGCCGAAGTCTTGGCTGGTTTGGTTTATGTCAACGCACTGGCGCCGGGACATCCTGCAATTTTTGGAACATGGCCGTTTGTGTCAGACCTGCGCACAGGGGCCATGTCGGGCGGATCCGGGGAACAGGCCTTGCTAACAGCAGCCTGTGGCCAGATGGCGAATTTTTACGATCTGCCCGGCGGGTCCGCCGCTGGCATGTGCGATTCCAAAATGCCCGACATTCAGGCCGGTTGGGAAAAAGGCATTGCCTACGCTTTAGCAGGACTCGCGGGCACAAATCTCATTTATGAAGCCGCAGGCATGCACGGATCCCTGATGGGTTTCTGTTTTGAGAGCCTGTTTTTGGACAACGATGCCTTGGGACAAGCCCTTCGCTGTGTACGCGGCATCGAGGTGACCGAAGCGAGCCTAAGCATCAATACAATGCGCGATGTGTGTGAACACGGACCCGGTCATTATCTCGGCCACGGCCAAACACTGGAACTCATGCAAAGGGACTATCTCTATCCCGTCCTTGCCAATCGCTACAGCCCGAAAGAATGGGTCGAAAAAGGCAAACCAGATATCGTGCAATTAGCCATCGAGCGTAAGCGGAATGTGCTATCGCAGTTTTTTCCGACCCATATCACGCGAGACACCGACGATTGGTTGCGCAAAAACTTCGATATCCTCTTACCCAAAAAGGCAATGACAGGCGCGTGAACATTCTCACTGTCAAATTGGCGCAGTCTCTGCCATCCTCGCGGTAAGGGGGCAAAATTATTATGAGAAAACAAATGAAAACTCTGAAAAATGCAGCAATTTTAGTCGGTTTGGCACTGGCAACGTCCACTGTTGGAGTAAGCCAAGCCTACGCAGGCACCTGCCCCAGTAGGGTAAAAGGCCTTTCCAGCAATTACAACAAAGCCAAGGGCAACGGATTTCTTGCCGTTCGCAGCAGACCCAGTACCAAATCTCGTGAGTTGGGTGAATTGTTTAACGGCGACGTTATCGAAGTCTATTCAAAGCGTGGCCGCTGGCTCGAAGTCGAATGGGGTTCGGGGTCTGCATATGTGTTTGGCAAATATGTGCGTCTTGGCTGCTCTGGGGGGGAATTGAACTAGCCTCCCAAATGGATGCAAGTCCATACGGTGTCGGGGGAATGATCTCCCCGACATCGTGTTTTACTGTTGGCACCGACCATTGCTCAGGTCTTTTAGGCCTTCAGACATGCCGAAAATCACCGTTTAACCTCCCCTGCGTGTAATCACTTCCGCTAACTTTCCGTCAGACGTTTCAAAGGGCTATACTGCGCCCAGTTGTTCTGCGCGGAAACTCACTCATGGCCATCACCAAAATTCTCGTCGCCAACCGGTCCGAAATCGCTATTCGCGTGTTCCGGGCCGCCAATGAGCTCGACCTCAAAACGGTCGCCGTGTGGGCCGAAGAGGACAAACTGGCGCTGCACCGGTTCAAGGCCGACGAAGCCTATCAGATTGGCTCCGGCCCTCATCTCGATAAACCGTTGGGTCCGATCGAAAGCTATTTGTCGATCGACGAAATCCTACGCGTCGCAAAACTTTCCGGCGCAGACGCAATCCACCCCGGTTACGGCCTGCTGTCGGAAAGCCCGGAATTCGTAGACGCCTGCGAAGAGGCCGGCATTACCTTTATCGGCCCCAAGGCCGAAACCATGCGGTCCTTGGGCAACAAAGTGGCTGCCCGCAATTTGGCTCTATCGGCTGATGTGCCGGTCATGCCTGCGACTGATCCCCTGCCCGAGGATATCGAGACCATCAAGGCGATGGCGCAAGAGATCGGCTATCCGATCATGCTCAAAGCCTCTTGGGGCGGGGGTGGACGTGGCATGCGCGTCATCCGTACGCCTGAAGACTTGGAAACCGAAGCCCTCGAGGCACGCCGCGAAGCACGTGCAGCTTTCGGTAAAGACGAAATCTATCTTGAAAAACTGGTCGAGCGTGCCCGTCATGTTGAGGTGCAAGTGCTCGGCGACGGCACCGGCGATGCAGTGCACCTTTTTGAGCGCGATTGCTCGGTCCAACGGCGCAACCAAAAGGTCGTGGAGCGGGCACCCGCCCCATATCTGTCGCAGGCGCGCCGTGAAGAACTGTGCGGTTACGCGCTGCAGATCGCCAAAGCCACTAATTACCTGGGTGCAGGTACCATCGAATTTTTGATGGATATGGACACCGAGAAATTTTACTTCATCGAAGTGAACCCCCGCGTTCAGGTGGAGCATACTGTCACCGAAGAGGTGACAGGCATCGACATCATCAAGGCTCAAATTCATCTGGTAGACGGACACCGCATCGGGACACCGGAATCCGGCGTACCTGCCCAATCCGATATCTACCTGAACGGCCACGCCCTTCAGTGCCGCATTACCACTGAAGATCCCGAACAAAACTTCATTCCAGACTATGGGCGCATCACCGCTTATCGCGGTGCGACCGGCTTTGGCATCCGGCTGGACGGCGGCACCGCCTACTCCGGCGCGATCATCACGCGCTTCTACGACCCGCTTTTGGAAAAAGTGACGGCGTGGGCACCAAGCTACCAAGAAACCATCAAACGTATGGACCGTGCGTTGCGCGAGTTCCGCATTCGCGGCGTGGCAACCAATCTGACGTTTCTTGAAAACATTATCACGCACCCGAAGTTTCTTGATAACAGTTACACTACGAAATTTATCGATACGACACCGGAACTCTTCGAGAAAGTGCAACGCCGCGACCGCGCAACGCGCTTGTTAAATTATATTGCAGATGTGAGCGTCAACGGTCATCCAGAAGCCCGGGACCGCG
Organism: Pseudomonadota bacterium; assembly: GCA_039815595.1. Classification (GTDB taxonomy): domain Bacteria; phylum Pseudomonadota; class Alphaproteobacteria; order Rhizobiales; family Rhizobiaceae; genus Pseudahrensia. Next base: position 12,161 of record JBCBYZ010000088.1, read on the forward strand.
TTAAACCCAGCGCTGACATCAGCGAACCGAAAGCACCTTGGTTTGAAGGGGCGACCCCCAATGGCACCCGCCAACGGCTCGAAAAAGACGGCCCAAAGGCGTTTTCGAAATGGATGCGCGACCATAAGCCCGTTCTTTTGACCGATACAACCATGCGCGATGGCCACCAAAGCCTGCTGGCGACCCGCATGCGCACCCGCGATATCGCGGCTGTCGCCGGTGCTTACGCAAAATCCCTACCTGAGCTTTTATCTTTGGAATGTTGGGGGGGCGCAACCTTCGACGTCGCCATGCGCTTCCTGACCGAGGACCCATGGGAACGGCTCGCCATGGTGCGGGACCGTGCGCCCAACCTGCTTTTGCAGGCCTTGGTGCGCGGGTCCAATGGCGTGGGTTACACAGGTTATCCCGACAATGTCGTTCGTCACTGGGTGCTGGAAGCCGCAAAGGGCGGTGTGGATATTTTTCGCGTATTCGATTCCCTCAACTGGGTGGACAACATGCGCGTGTGCATGGATGCGGTGCTAGAAACCGACAAATTGTTGGAAGCCACGATCTGCTACACGGGCGATCTGCTGGATGAATCCCGGCCCGACTACAATCTCGACTATTACCTCTCCATGGCCGAAGAGCTGCAAAAGGCCGGTGCCCACATCATAGCCATCAAGGATATGGCAGGTCTGATGAAACCCGCCGCCGCGCGCATGCTCTTCCCCAAACTGCGTGAGACCATCGACCTTCCGGTCCACTTCCACACGCACGACACGTCCGGTATTTCAGCGGCCACGGTATTGGCAGCGGTCGAATCTGGTGTGGATGCAGTCGATGCCGCAATGGATGCCCTGTCCGGCGGCACGTCCCAGCCTTGTCTTGGCTCCATAAACGAGGCCTTGCGCGGATCAGACCGCGACCCCGGTCTCGACGGCGATGCCATTCGACAAATCTCGCTTTATTGGGAGCAGGCACGGGCGCAATACGCGGCGTTTGAAAGCGACGTGAAATCACCCGCCAGTGAAGTCTACCTGCACGAAATGCCGGGCGGTCAGTATACCAACCTGAAGGAACAGGCCCGTTCGTTGAAACTGGAAAACCGTTGGAACGACGTTGCCAAAGCCTATGCCGAGGTCAACGACATGTTCGGCGACATCGTAAAAGTGACACCATCCTCAAAGGTCGTGGGTGACATGGCACTGATGATGGTGAGCCAAGACCTCACCCGCGAACAGGTGGAGGATCCGGACAAAGACATCGCATTCCCGGATTCAGTGGTCTCCATGATGCGCGGCGATCTTGGTTTCCCGAAAAACGGTTGGCCAAAGGCACTGCAAGCCAAAGTGCTGAAAGGTGACAAACCCCTGACCGACCGCATCGGCGCAACCATGGAGCCGGCCGATCTGACGGAAGAACGCGCAACGATCGAAGGCGTTCTAGAGCGGCCCGTGACCGACACGGAATTCGCGTCCTACCTAATGTATCCCAAAGTCTTTACGGACTATGCCTTGGCCCGCAGCACCTATGGCCCCATGAGCGCTCTGCCCACCCCGGTCTATTTCTACGGCATGAAACCCGGTGACGAGATCATGGTGGAGATCGAGACTGGGAAACTGCTGGTGGTACACTGTCTTGCCCATTCGGAGATGGATGATCAGGGCATGGTTACCGTGTTTTTTGAACTGAACGGCCAACCAAGACGCGCCCGCGTGCCAGACCGCATGAAAGGCAAAGATGCCATCGTCGTGCGCCCCAAGGCAGACCTTGCCAATCCCAATGAAATCGGTGCGCCCATGCCCGGTGTGGTCTCCACAATCATGGTGGAAGCCGGTCAAGAAGTCGCTGCAGGCGATGTCGTGCTCTCCATCGAAGCTATGAAAATGGAAACGGCCTTGCATGCGGAACAGGATGGCAAGATCGCCGAAGTCTTGGTGCGCCGCGGCGATCAGATCGACGCTAAGGATCTGCTGATCCGGTTGGAAGCGTAATTACGGGCGGACCCTAAGTTTGGAGATCGTTCGAAGGTTCTTACCGGGGTCACTCGGTCGCATCATTGAGATGCATGGGGCCTACTACGCCCGAAAATGGGAATTGGGACA
>JBCBYZ010000016.1:0-35926 GCA_039815595.1 Pseudomonadota bacterium
GGGGGCGCGATGGTAGAAAAAGGCACAAGGCTTTTGTTCGTCCTTCGGACACCCCCCACCCGACCCAAGGATGCTTCGCACCCTTGCGCCACCCTCCCCACGAGGGGGAGGGCTGGGTGCAAGCCGGTTTGTTCCAAGCCAAACGTCATCGTCAATGCGCCACAGCTGCTGCCGCAGCTTCGTCGATCAAGCGGCCACTTCTGAACCGTTCCAGCGTAAAACCTTCGTTGATTTTGTGGGGCGCGTCGTTGGCTATCGTGTGAGCGAAGACGTTGGCGGAGCCGGGGGTTGCCTTAAAGCCGCCCGTACCCCAGCCGCAATTGACGTAGAGGCCTTTGACGGGCGTTTTGGCCAGAATGGGCGAGCGGTCCGGTGTGACGTCCACAATGCCGCCCCAGGTCCGCAGCATCCGCATGCGTGAGAAAATGGGATAGAGTTCCACGATTGCGTCAAGCGTGTGTTGTAAAATGTGCATGGAACCGGTTTGCGAATAGGACAGATAGGAGTCTGTGCCCGCGCCGATGACCAACTCGCCTTTGTCCGATTGCGAAATATAGGCATGCACCGCGTTGGACATGACCACGCATGGAAAGACCGGTTTGACCGGTTCCGACACCAGCGCTTGCAGGGGATAGCTTTCCAGCGGCATGCGCACCCCGGCCATCTCCATCAGGACGGACGTGTGGCCAGCGGCCACGACGCCCACTTGCCTTGCACCGATGGTGCCGCGTGTTGTTTCCACGCCGGTGACTTCGCCGGACGGAGCGCGGTTGATGCCGGTGACTTCGCAGTTTTGGATGATATCGACGCCCATGGAGGCGGCTTTTCGCGCGTATCCCCAAGCAACTGCGTCATGACGGGCGACCCCGCCGCGCCGTTGCAGGGCTGCGCCCATGACCGGATAGCGGGCGTCTCTTGAGATGCTCAGCGGCGGGCAATAGTCTTTCGCCTGCTGTGGCGTGAGCCATTCATTGTCCACGCCGTTCAAGCGGTTGGCGTGGATGTGGCGCTGGGCGGACTGCACGTCATGGACGTTGTGGGCCAGCATCATCACCCCGCGCTGGGAGAACATGACATTGTAATTTAGCTCTTGGCTTAGCGTCTCCCACAGTTTGACGGAGTGATTATAAAGACCGGCTGATTCATCGTAGAGATAGTTGGAGCGGATGATGGTGGTGTTCCGGCCCGTGTTGCCACCGCCCAACCAACCTTTTTCCAAGACGGCTATGTTGGTGATGCCGTGCTCTTTTGCGAGGTAGTAAGCGGTGCCCAACCCGTGACCGCCTGCGCCAATGATAATGACGTCGTACTTCTTCTTGGGCTCCGGGTTATTCCATTGCTCACCCCAACCCTTGTGGCCACGCAGCGCTTCGCGCGCGAGCGCCAATGCGTTCCAATTCCTCATGGGCGGGTGTCCCTCAACGACCGTAATTTATAAGAGAGCGGGAAACGTCGATATCGCGCGCCTCCTGCCTGACGAGTTAATGCCACAGCTTACGGTCGCTTGCGACCCAGCGCGACAATCTAAAGCGCAGTCGCGACACTTGTCCTTGCGGGCCTTTGGGTTCCCTTTGTCTTGACAGATCGCAGTGGCTTGCCTACTCCACGGCCAACAAGACGTGGCCTGTGGGACGCGCGGCCTCGTTTGGCCCAATTTCTTCAATTTGATATGGCAGACCGATGAAAATTAAGAATTCACTTCGCTCGCTTAAGGGCCGTCACCGCGCCAACCGTTTGGTGCGCCGCAAAGGCCGCGTGTACATTATCAACAAAGTGAACCCACGCTTTAAAGCGCGCCAAGGCTAACGCCGGTTCCAGGCGCGGAGTGAGCGGCGGACCGCCGCAGTCTTGCGTTTCACCTTTATTTGCATTTGACCTCATGGTGCTGGCCGCTACGCTGGTGCCATGATTTTTTGTGTTTTCAATTCTATTCGCTCACGGGCTTTGCCCATCTTGGCACTGGCTGCTGTGACCGGTTCTGTGACACTCGTGACCTTCGGGCCAGCGCTTGCCCAAGCGGTTCCGACCCATTTGGTACAGTCCAGCCCTTCGACCGATAAGGATCCGGCAATCGTCGCTGAACCGTCGGACGATTCAAAAACGGCTGGGGCGGACAAAAAACCGGAATTTGAATTGGCGAAGACACTGGATGGGCTGCTCACTCAACTCGGCAGAACGTCCGACCGCCGTCGTGCAAAGCGGGTGGAAGAGCGGATTTGGGAATACTGGCGCGAATCGGACAGCAAGTCGGTTGATCTTCTGGTCGGTTGGGCACGTTCTGCCATGCGAGATAAGCGGTTTGGTCAAGCGCTCGATCTGCTCGACCAAGTGGTGGTGCTGCGGCCCAACTACTCTGAGGGCTGGAACCAACGCGCCACCCTTCACTATATGATGTCGGACTTTAACAAATCCATCGCAGACATTGAGCGCACTTTGGCACTGCAGCCGCGCCACTTTGGAGCGCTTTCCGGTCTTGCTGCGATTTTGGAACGAACTGGTCAGAAAAAGCGGGCGCTGGATGTTTGGTACCGTACGCTCAAAGTCTATCCGGCCATGAAGTCGGGGCAGGACGCCATCGTGCGCCTGGAAGAAGAACTGGCCGGGTCGAAGCTTTAATTTAGGTTTGACTTGGTCTGGGCTTTCATAACTCTGCGGCGCTTTCCAATCCTTTCAAACTGTCTATGAACTTTTTGAAACGCTGGTGCGTTTCCCTTTCATTGGTCGTTTGGCCGATCCGTTTCGTTTAATCATTGAGTTTTTATGCGCACTTTTTTTCTGCTTTCTTTCCTGCTGATCGCTGTTGTTTTGATCGGGTTGGCAATTTGGACCCGCTTTCAGGTATCGGCCATTAAGGCACAGCATCCGCCAACGGGTCTGCTGTCTGGAATGGCTGACGGCAATTTGCATTATCGCTACCATATCGCCCCTGATGGGCAGGCTGATGCGGATCAACCGGTGGTGCTGTTCATTCACGGGGCCACGGGCAATTTACTCGATCCGTACAACGCGTTTGCTCCGGTGTTAAAGGACAAACGTTCGATCTTATTTGTCGACCGACCGGGGCATGGATATTCCCCGCGTAACGGTTCGGAAACGCCCGCAGCCCATGCGCGCCGTTACGCTCAACTCTTGGATTCATTGAAGATCGATAAGGCGGTGCTGGTGGGTCACTCACTGGGCTCTGCGTCCGTTGCTGCGTTTGGCGTGCTTTTTCCGGAGCGTGTGCAGGGTCTCGTGTTCTTAGCGCCCGCCACTCACCCTTGGCCCACGGGGGTTGATTGGTATTACGATCTTGCCAGTACACCTGGTCTGGGTTGGCTGTTTACCGAAACGCTTACCCTGCCTGTCGGGCTCGGGCGTGTCGATTCAGGTGTTGTGAGCGTGTTTGACCCGAACCCGGTTGCGCCCGGTTATGCCGAAAAAGCGGCTATAGAATTGGTTTTTCGTCCTGCAAGCTTTCGGGCAAACTCCCGCGATGTGGCGGGATTGAACGAATTTGTCTTGGAATTTTCCAAACGCTACAGCGAGATCAAAGCGCCAACAGTCGTTATTACGGGAGACAAGGATGACGTGGTCGCGCCCTCCATCCATTCGGTAGGACTGGAGCAGGATATTGAGGGTGCAGAACTGATCGTCCTGCCCGGAGTCGGCCACAAGCCGGACTATGTGGCTACGGAAACCGTGCTGAAAGCGATTGAACGGGTTTCGAAATAAGAGCTGATGGGGGAAGCCTATCTCGACGTTGGGTTTTGAACGCTTGGAGCGCTGGGCAGGACGCCCGTTCTATCCGGCTTTGTGCAGGCTGCCTTTTCCGTCGCTGCCGATATAGGCGATCCGCAACATGTTGGTTGAGCCGGGGGTTCCCAAGGGCACGCCGACCGAAATGATGATCCGATCGCCGGGGCCAGCGACACCCTGTTCGAAGGCGATACGACAAGCCTTGTCCACCACATCGTCCAGATTTTCGGCGTCCGGCGTGGTCACGCAGGTTGTGCCCCATAGCAGGGCGAGCCGACGGGCGGTGCCAACAATCGGCGACAGGGTGATGATCGGTTTTGACGGGCGCACGCGGGCGGACCGCAGGCCCGTCGATCCGGATGCTGTGAAGCAAACGATGGCCGACAGGTCGAGCGTGTCGGCGATTTCTGCGGCTGCAAAACTGATCGCGTCGGCACCCGTGGGTTCCGGTTCCGGCCGCTGGCTGGCGATCACGTTCAGATAGCCTTTGTCACCTTCAATAGCCTCTGCAATCGAGTTCATTGTGCTGACCGCTTCAAAGGGATAATCCCCGGCTGCCGATTCGGCTGACAACATGATCGCGTCCGCCCCCTCATAGACCGCATTGGCCACATCCGAGACTTCTGCCCTCGTTGGCGTCGGGGATGAAATCATGGATTCCAGCATTTGGGTGGCCACCACGACCGGCGTACCGGACGTGCGGCATTTGCGGATCATCTTCTTTTGGATGGAGGGCACGAGTTCGAGCGGCATCTCCACACCGAGATCGCCCCGTGCCACCATGATTGCGTCTGCCAGATCGATGATCTCATCTAGACGCTGGACGGCTTGCGGCTTTTCAATTTTTGCCATCACACCCACGCGGGCCTGACAGATTTTGCGCACCTCCGCGAGGTCTTCCGGCCGTTGGACGAAGGAGAGGGCAACCCAGTCGATGTCTTCTTTGAGAGCTGCGTCCAGGTCGTCGCGGTCTTTTTCAGTCAGCACGCCGGTTGCAATTTCCGAATCCGGCAGGTTCACGCCTTTGCGGTCTGCAATCCACGTTCCGCTCAAAACACGGGCCTTGATCAGGCCCGGCTCTTTTTCTTTGACCTGCAATTGCACCTTGCCATCATTGATGAGCAGTCGGTGACCCACTTCCAAGGCGTCCAGAATTTCAGGATGGGGTAACTGCACCCTGGTAGCGTTACCCGGTGTCGGATCGCTGTCGAGTTGGATCATGTCGCCGGGTTTGATTTCCGCTTCGCCGCCTTCAAACACGCCCAAGCGGTGTTTGGGGCCTTGAAGGTCGACCAAAATACCGATCGGATGACCCACTTCTTTTTCCACGTTGCGGATTTGGGACACGGTCTTGCGCATCAAATCATGGCTGGCGTGGCTCATATTGATGCGAAAAACGTCCGCGCCCGCCCGGGACAGGTTTCGAATCATGTCTTCTGAATTGGAAGCCGGACCGAGGGTGGCGAGGATTTTTACCCGGCGGGGTCTCATCATTGGGAGGGGGTGTCCTGTGGTGTCTGGTTGGCTTCGGTCAATCGCACCTGCCAGCTCTTCTGATCGCCCGTATCGACCTCGAAGAAGCCGGACTTTTCAAACCCGCGGGAGAAGCAATTTTTCAAACCGTCGATACGAAACTCTTTGGATGAGGTGCACATGAAGATCGGCCCGCGCCAGCGGCCGCTGCCGTCTTGTTTTTCAGCATGAACATAAAAGAAACGTGACGCGAGATCGCCTTCGATGACGGAGGAGCAGACTTCCGCGGCGATGCGCCACCAGCCCTCGGTGACCCAATCGTCCTTGTTTTTATAACCAATCGCAACACCCACCATAGATTTGGTGTCGTTGCAGACCCTTAAATCAGCTTTGGCAGCGGTGAGTGATGCCGATGCGAGGGTAAATGCGATTAAACACACTGACGCCAAGACCAAGCCCGCAGATGACCGCAGACTGGTTGTTTTGCGCGCTGGAGCGGTGCGTTTTTGCATGCCTCGCGTTTGCCCTGTTCGTTTTGACCTGTCAACGAATGGCGAAGGTCAAGAGCCACCGCTTTCGCCGGCGGTGGGCCGGGCTATCCAGATGCCAATGAGGATCAAAAAGCCGCCAAAGCCCTGCAAAGGCGTCAGCACTTCCGCAAAAACGAGCCAACCGAACAAAGCCGCCGCCAAAGCTTCAATGAAGATGACCAGCGAGGAAAATGTTGCAGAGAGTGACCCTAAGGCGAGGGCCAATAGACCTTGGCCACCGACATGGCTTACAGCGCCCAGCGCAACCAGTGCTGCCAATCCCGTGGCGGTTGCAGGCAAAAACCCTTGCCCGGATATCAGTGTGACCAGCAGTAGAATGGCCGCCGTTATAATGCCGCTGGTAAAGGTAAGCGTGCCCGCTGATGTGTGACGTCTGGCAACGCGGATTGCGAGAAAATACAGCCCGAAGAAAAGCGACGTGATGATGCCGTAAATATCGCCCATCAACCGCTCCGGTGCGATGGAGAGGCTGGAACCAATTAAAAGACCGGCCCCAATCAGGCACAGTAGCAGACCCACCAGCGCTTTTTGGGAGACTTTTTCTCCGATGAAGGCCCCTGAAAACAGCGCAACCCAGACAGGAGCCAAGCAGGACAACAGTGTGGCGTTGGCAATCGTGGTGTTCATGATCGCTAAGTGCCAAAAGAACAGATCGCCCGCGAAGAAGATGCCGGCCAGCAGCACCGCCTTGTTTTGCAGCAGTTTGGTGACCTTTGCCGGTTCGTTCGCCGCTTTGATCGGTTGTTTGGGCGCTTGTTCCCAGCGCAACCAGATGTAGAGCAGCGGCAGGGCCAAAGCTACGCGCCAGAAGGCACTTGCAAACGGACCAACTTCCGCCATGCGTACGAAGACGGGGGATATGCCCATGGCGATGGCACCCACAACGAGAGCCGCAAACGCGAGCGCAAAGCTTAGCGGAGCAGGTCCGGTCTGTACGGGTTCAGTGCCGGCTTTTGTGGACGGTGTTTTGAGCAATTGAACCGGATGGTTTGCTGTGACAAGGAACCTGCATGTCTGCCGAAACCCCACCCGATATCAAGCCCTCTGTGATCAGCGCTTATGAAGGGCCGTTCCGCATGGTCGATGGTGCTTTGGACGCCGGGGTTGTTTTGTTGTGCGACCATGCGCGCAACGCATTGCCCGAGGAGTACGGTTCGCTTGGTTTAGAAAAGACAGCATTTGGCCGCCACATCGCCTTTGACATTGGGGCTGAAGCCTTGACCGAGGCATTGGCGGCGCGCTTGGGATGTCCGGCTGTGCTGTCCGGGTTTTCGCGCCTGTTGATCGATCCCAATCGGGGAGAGGATGACCCGACAATCGTCATGCGCCTGTCGGACGGGACGGTGGTTCCGGGCAATCACCCGATCTCCGCTGACGAGATACAGACGCGGATCGATCGCTTTCATTCCCCCTATCACAGGGCCATCGACGAGATGCTGGATCGCTGTTTAGCCAGCGGTGTGCAACCCATGGTGTTTTCCATCCATTCCTATACACCCGTGTGGCGTGGCGTGCCGCGCCCGTGGCAGGCGGCGCTGTTGTGGGACAATGATCCCCGCCTGAACCGGTTCATGATAGACGGACTGAGGCGCGATCCGGCGCTTACCGTTGGCGACAATGAGCCCTATGACGGCGCGTTGAAGAACGACACGATGTATCGCCATGCGACCGCGCGTGGCCTTTCGCAAGCGCTGCTGGAAGTGCGGCAGGATTTGATCGCCGATCACGATGGCGTGGCGGAATGGGCTGACCGGCTGGCACCGCTTCTTGAAGAAGCCAACCGGCGTCCCGACATGCATGAGATCAGACACTATGGCTCCCGCACGGACGGGACAGCACGGAAGGTATGGACGGATGAGCGCTGACAACACAATCAACGGTGAGACCCAAATGGAGTTGGAAGCTGCCGCATTCCGTCGCTTGGTGGCGCATTTGCAGGACCGCACGGACGTGCAGAATATCGATATGATGAACCTGTCCGGCTTTTGCCGAAACTGCCTGTCGCGTTGGTATCAAGAGGCGGCGGCTGAAAAAGGCCTCGACCTCGACAAAGAGGGTGCACGCGAAATTGTCTACGGCATGCCCTATGGAGAGTGGCGCGATAAATATCAAACCGAAGCGAGCGCCGCGCAAAAGGCACAGTTCGAGACCGCTCCGAAAGATCATTAAACGCTTGATCGGCCTTTATGGGATGTGGTGAGACACGGCTTGCGCGCAGTGCCGCGATTCCTATCCCTTTCTTGAGAATTTGGAGTTTTCATGTCCGATATGTCCGTCGCCCGCGACCAGTTGCGCACCATTGTTGAGCGCATTGAACGGCTGGAAGAAGAAAAGAAGGCCATCGCCGACGACATCAAGGATGTTTACGCCGAAGCCAAGGGCAACGGCTTTGACGTGAAGACGCTGCGCACAGTCGTTCGGTTGCGTAAGGTGGAGGCGCAAGAGCGCCAAGAGCAGGAAGCGATGCTCGATCTTTATTTGAGCGCGCTGGGCATGTTGCCAGCGGATGAAGGTCCCGCGACCGACCTTCCGCTACGGGAATAGGTCTCCCCAGTCACTCCCCGATTGCGATGCCCTCGCGGCGTGGGTCTGCGCCGCCTTCCAGGCCTTGTGGCGTGAGCGCTATCACGTGCAGGCCTGATGTCAGTGCGCGGCGGTTTGTTTTGAAACCGAGGGCCGTCAAATCTGCGGCCAGCGGGTCCAAGGCCGGGTTGGTTTCCAGATCAAAGGTTCCAAACCGGTTGACCAAATGTGGGCTCGCCACGGCCTCTTGCACGTTCATGCCCCAGTCCAGATGTGAGATGATGGTTTTAGCGACATAGCCGATGATGCGGCTGCCGCCGGGGGACCCAACCACCAGCACAGGCCGACCTTCCTTCAGCACGATGGTGGGCGCCATGGAGGAACGGGGACGTTTGCCGGGCTCGACGCGGTTGGCCACGGGTTTGCCGTCCCTGACGTCGCGAAATGAGAAGTCGGTCAATTCGTTGTTCAGCAGGAAACCACCAACCATCACGCGGGACCCGAACCCGTTTTCGATGGTGGTGGTCATAGAAATCGCGTTGCCATCGCCATCCACGATGGAGATGTGGGATGTTGAGGGCAGTTCCAACGATTCATCGTCCGCCCAATCCAAGCTGGCTCGATCATGGGGCGGTTCGCCGGGAGTAACGGTCTCAAGGGCCTTGGTGCGTTTCAGAAGTTTCGCGCGTTGGGCCAAATAGTTGGTGTCCAGCAGGCCCTTTGTCGGCATTTTTACGAAATCACTGTCGGCCATGTATCGTCCACGGTCCGCAAAGGCGAGGCGGGATGCGTCGCCAATCAAACGCCAACTCTCGGCGTTTTTTGCGCCCAGAGCGGCGAGGTCGAAGGGTTCCACCAAGCGCAGGATTTGACCCACGGTAAGCGCGCCGGAAGAGGGTGGACCCATGCCGCAGACGGAATGGCCGCGATAAGGTGCGCAAACAGCATCGCGCTCTTTCACCGTGTAAGCGGCCAAATCGTCCAGTGAAAGCAAACCCGGGTTCGTCGCGCTCCGTCGCACCGCAGCCACGATGGTTTTTGCCGTTGTGCCGGAGTAGAAATCCTGTAACCCGCTCTGCAGTTGGGTGAGTGTTTTTGCGTAATCGGGATTTTTCAGCAGATCGCCAGTTTGGATCGGCGTCCCGCCCGGCAGGAAGTAGGCGGCTGTTACCGGATCAACAGACAGCCGTGCGGCGTCCGATTGCACTAAAGTTGCCAGTCGTGGGGAGACGGAAAATCCGTTGTTGGCGGTCTCAATGGCAGGCTGCAAGAGGCTTGCCCAGTCGGAGCGTCCCCATTTTTCATGCATTTTCGCCATCAGGGCCGGTGTGCCTGGCGTACCAACTGACCGCCCGCCGACCACGGCATCGAAGAAGCCCATGGGATCGCCGTCGGCCTTTTGGAACAGCTTGGGCGTCGCTGCCATGGGTGCAGTTTCGCGGCCGTCCAACGTAGTCACTGTGCCGCTCGCAGCTTCGTAGTGAACCACAAAGGCTCCGCCACCGAGGCCGGAGGATTGAGGCTCCACAAGCCCCAACATGGCTTGCGCTGCGATGGCCGCGTCGGCCGCACTGCCTCCTGTGCGCAACACGTCCGCCGCCGCTTTGGCTGCCAAAGGGTTGGCGACCACAACCATCCATTTTTTGGATTTAACCGGATTACCGTCCCCTTTCGCAGCAATCGCGCTGGCGATTTCCGGTGCCACGGAGTCCGCCGCTTGCTCGGCATGAGCTTGCGGCATGAATGCGCCGATGGTTACCCCCAACAAGAGTTTGGCTAGGTATCCGAGCGGGCTTTGGCGCGAAACGCGGGTGGAACTGAATAAAGCCATCAAGGACACTCTGGCTGCTGTTGAGACGTTCCCTGGCAGTGTAAGCGGGTTAGCCCGTCATGCAACGCGAAGTGTTGTCAGGTTTGTAACCCCATGCGGGTCGGGAATACAGCGGCAACCGCACTTTAACCCTGATGAGCCCATAGTGGAGTGCGAAACTGCGCTGACCGGACCCGTCATATGCCTGAAATCCTATCCGTTGCGACAACACCGTTTGACGATCAAAGACCTGGCACCTCCGGTTTGCGCAAGGCGGTGTCACGGTTTGCGCAGCCGCACTATTTGGAAAACTTCGTTCAATCGCTTTTTGATTGCCTGCCGGATAAAGCCGGTAAAGTGTTGGTTGTCGGGGGCGACGGTCGTTTTCACAACGATGTGGCGATCCAAACCATCTTGAAAATGGCTGCCGCCAACGGGTTTGGCGCGGTGCTGGTTGGTCAAAACGGTATTCTTTCCACACCGGCCGCCTCTCACATGATCCGCAAATCCGGCGCGTTTGGCGGGATCATCTTGTCGGCCAGCCACAACCCCGGGGGGCCAAATGGTGATTTCGGCATCAAGTATAACGGCGCCAATGGCGGCCCTGCACCGGAGAGTGTGACCAACGCCGTCTTTGAGCGCAGCCGGAGCATCGACACCTACCACGTGCTGGACGCTGCCGATGTGGACTTAACTCAATGGGGTGAAACCCGCTTGGGCAATATGTCCGTGCGCATTGTTGATCCGGTCACGGACTATGCTGACCTGATGGAGGCGCTGTTCGACTTTGCGGCCATCAGGTCTATGCTGGATGGTGGCTTTCAGTTCCGGTTCGACGCCATGCACGCGGTCACTGGGCCTTATGCGCGTGAGATTTTTGGAAAGCGGTTGGGCGTGGCCTCGAGCGAGCTTCTCAACTGTGACCCCAGTCCCACGTTTGGCGACGGGCACCCAGATCCCAATCTGGTCTATTGCAAGCATCTGCTTGGGGCTGCGATGCAGGATGATGGTCCAGACTTGTGCGCCGCGTCCGACGGTGACGGCGACCGCAATTTGATCATTGGCAAACAATGCTTTGTTGCCCCGTCTGACAGTCTGGCCGCAATCACGGCCAATGCTCATTTGGCGCCGGGTTATAAGCAGGGTGTTGCAGGGGTGGCGCGTTCCATGCCCACCAGTGGCGCTGTGGACCGGGTGGCCAAAGCCATGGGCATTGCAAGCCATGAGACTCCGACGGGTTGGAAGTTTTTTGGCAACCTTCTCGACTCCGGCGACATCACCCTGTGTGGTGAGGAAAGTGCTGGTACAGGCTCCAGCCATGTGCGCGAAAAGGATGGTCTTTGGGCCGTCTTGATGTGGCTCAATATCCTCGCCGCCCGTGGGCAGAGCGCGAAGGCGGTCATGGAAGATCATTGGCGCACCTATGGACGCACCTACTATGCCCGCCACGACTACGAAGGTGTGGATGCGGAAGGGGCCGCCAGTTTGATGGCGGCCTTGGAAAAGCAGTTCGAAACTCTGCCGGGCAGCGCCACCCCAGCAGGTACGGTCTCAAGCGCCGACATGTTTTCCTACACCGATCCGGTCGACGGCAGCGTTTCTGGCAATCAAGGCATTCGCATCTTCTTTGACGACGGGTCGCGCATCGTCTTTCGTCTGTCCGGGACGGGAACAGTCGGGGCAACCGTGCGTGTGTATCTGGAACAATATGAACCCAAAGAGGGTGCGTTGGACCGGCCAGTCGAAGCCGCACTGGAACAGCTTGTAGAGGCCGCCGCCACCATCGCGCGCATTGAACACTTTACCGGGCGATTGAGACCCGATGTGATTACCTAGAGGCGTTGACTGCTTCTTTGAAGCACTGAACGCCTCTAGCTTGTTGTTTTAACGCGGTTCCTTTCGTTCAAATGATTCCATTTGAACTAGAACGGCTCTTGGGCTGCTGCCTGATTAAGACGTCGCATAGGTGCGGCACGGATAGACGCTGCACTCACGGTTTTGTATAGCGCGGCGTCCTTACCCGCTTTCGGCGCATCCACCTTTATGGCTCCACCGCTTCTCGCCCTGCGTGACGTTCATCTCACCTTCGGGTCCACGCCGCTGCTAACAGGGGCCGACATGGCCGTTGGAGAGCGGGAGCGGTTGTGCCTTGTGGGGCGCAATGGGTCCGGCAAATCCACCTTGATGAAAATTGCCGCCAAACTGGTGGAGCCTGACAAGGGCGATGTGTTTTTGCAGCCGGGCACCACCGTGCGCTACTTGCCGCAGGAACCGGACTTTTCGCAGTTTGATACCGTGGGCGATTACGCACGGTCCGGTCTTTCTGAAGGCGATGATCCTTACCGTGTGGATCGCCTTTTGGAGGAGCTCGGTCTCGACGCAGCGGCCTCCACGAAGAACCTTTCGGGTGGTGAGGCGCGTCGAACCGCCTTGGTGCAGGTTTTGGCACCGGAACCGGATATCGTGTTCTTGGACGAGCCAACCAACCATCTCGACCTGCCAACGATTGAATGGCTGGAACGCACGCTCAAAGCGTTGCGGTCTGCGCTGGTGGTCATCAGCCATGATCGGCGGTTTTTGGAAACGCTTTCCCGATCTACGCTTTGGGTGGATCGCGGCAAGACGCGGCTTATGAATCAGGGTTTTGCCCATTTTGAAGATTGGCGCGATGAGCTCTTGGCGCAGGAAGAGTTGGACGCCCATAAGCTCGACCGTAAAATCGTGCGTGAAGAGCATTGGGTAACCCATGGTGTCTCCGGTCGCCGCAAACGCAACATGAAGCGTTTGGGAGACTTGGGTGCATTGCGGGCGCAGCGGGCGAACCGCCTTAAACCAGAAGGGTCTGTCACGATCACGGTGGCGGAGGGCGAAAGCTCTGGCAAACTGGTGGCCCGCGCTGAGAAGGTCTCAAAGGCTTATGGCGCGCGTGTTTTGGTGGATCAGTTTTCCACCCGCATCGCGCGCGGAGATCGCCTCGGGATCGTCGGCCCCAATGGTGCGGGCAAGACGACGCTCGTCAACCTGGTCACAGGCATGCTGGAACCGGATAGCGGCACCGTAAAACTGGGTGCCAATGTCGACATGTTGGTGGTGGACCAAAAGCGCACCGCGTTGAACCCCGACACATCGGTCAAAGACACGCTCACCGGCGGTGGGACAGACGTGGTTGAGATCGGTGACACGCGCAAACACGTCATGGCTTATATGAAAGATTTTCTGTTCCTACCGGAACAGGCGGGGACGCCGGTGGGGCGGCTCTCCGGTGGTGAACGGGGGCGGCTCATGCTCGCCATGCGCCTGCGTCACCCGTCCAATCTTCTGGTTTTGGACGAACCAACGAACGATCTTGATCTTGAAACGCTGGACCTGCTGCAAGAGATGATCGCCGACTATCAAGGGACAGTTTTGGTGGTCAGCCACGACCGCGATTTTCTAGACCGGGTATGCACGTCTGTTTTGCTTCCTGAAAGTGAAGGGCGGTGGATGGAGTATGCTGGCGGCTATTCCGACATGGTGTCCCAACGGGGCGGGACGCCATTTTCTAGCCTTGGTGAACCCATTCAAAAAGCATCGTCCGCCGCCAACAGCACCAAAGCCGTGATGCCTGACAAAAAGGCTGCAGCTAGCAGTTCTGGTTCTTCCAAGCTGGGTAAATGAGTTTCAAGGACAAGCACGCGCTTGAAAGCCTGCCGGATGAAATGGAAAAGTTGGAAAGTGATATTGCAAAAGTGAACACAGCCTTGGCCGCGCCTGGCTTGTTTGAAAACGACCCCAAGCGGTTCAACCAATTGGTGAAGCTGCTTGAAAAAACGCAAGTCAGTCTGGCCCAAGCTGAGGAGCTATGGCTGGAACTGGAAGCATTGCGGGAAGAACTTGAGGGCTGAATTTGCGCCCTTACGGTCTTGTCTTTTGATCCTGATGCAAATGTTTGCTTACATGGGCGCTCGGAAAAACGTGAGACCGCATTATGCAGATCAAAGATCGTATTGAATTCAACTCGAAGCCCAAGCCATTGAAGACCGAAGAGTCGACAACAGTTTCTGAGGCTGTTTCGATGATGTCTGACCGGAATTTTGGATCAATCATCGTCACCAACGCGTCTGGCGGTATGAGCGGCATGTTCACCGAACGCGATTTGATGAAGCGTGTGATCAATGCTGGCCTAGACCCTGCAAAAACGCCTCTGGCCGATGTGATGACGCGGGAAGTGCGCGTGGCCAAGCCTACCGACGACGTGGTGGATTGGCTGCGGGCGATGTCCAATGACCGTTTTCGCCGGTTGCCGGTGGTGGATGAGTCGGGCGAGGTGATCGCTATCATGACCCAAGGCGATTTTGTCTCGTACACTTGGCCGGACCTGCTGGCCCGTGTCAGTGATCAGTTGGACAAATCTGTTCCCAAGAACTTCCAGATCTATCTGATACTGGGCGGGGTGCTGATTTACTCGCTGGCGTTGGTCTGGTTCTTAAACTAGCAGAAGCTGCCGTTACCCGCCGGTCGTGGACATGTGCCGCGATACGGCGGGCGCTGCGCCCTGCCGCTCAATGACAAAGTCATGGCCTTTCGGCTTTCTGCCAATCGCTTCGTCGATGGCGGCGTTGAGCAGGCCATTCCCCTCCGATGCTCTAAGCGGTGCCCGCAGATCAGCCGCGTCATCTTGGCCCAAACACATATAAAGCGTGCCGGTGCAGGTGATGCGGACACGGTTGCAGCTTTCGCAGAAATTGTGTGTGAGCGGCGTTATGAATCCCAGGCGGCCACCGGTTTCGGCAACTTCCACATAGCGGGCCGGGCCACCGGTTTTGTATGCGATGTCCGACAGGGTGAAGTCTTGTTCGAGGTTTGCGCGGACTTTTGAAAGGGGTAGATACTGGTCTGTGCGGTCTTCTTCGATCTCCCCCAACGGCATGGTTTCGATGAGCGTTAGATCGAATCCCTCACCGTGCGCCCAGCGCATCATTTCAGGGATCTCGTACTCGTTGACCTCTTTCAGAGCCACTGCGTTGATCTTAATGGCGAGGCCGGCCTTGCGGGCGGCTTCCAAGCCTTCCATCACGCGGCCCAGCTGGCCCCAGCGGGTGATCTTCTGAAATTTTTCGCGGTCCAGCGTGTCGATGGACACGTTCACCCGTTTGACACCGCAATCGGCCAGCGCTTGCGCATGTTTGGCCAATTGGGAGCCATTTGTGGTGAGTGTCAGATCTTCCAAAGCGCCGCTGACCAGATGGCGGGACAGTGATTGGAATAGGGTCATAATGTCTTTGCGGACCAGAGGTTCACCGCCGGTTAGACGCAGTTTTTTCACGCCCTTATCGATGAAGGCCGAACAGAGTCGATCCAGCTCTTCGAGCGTAAGAAGATCTTTCTTGGGCAGGAAGGTCATGTTCTCCGACATGCAATAGACGCAGCGGAAATCGCATCGGTCCGTCACCGAAACACGCAAATAGTCCACCGTCCTGCCAAAGGGATCAATCATAGCTTTGGGCATGTCGGTTCCGGATGAGGATGGCGTATGATGCTGTGTCATCTGGCCAATTTAGGGATGATGCTGCAAATGCCAAGCGTTTTTCGTTTTCACGGTTCTAACAGCTCTCGCACTCTTATCTTTTGGGGTCGAACATCTGCGACGCCTGGATCATCAAGCGGTGGTGAAGTCTGTTTACTGGCGAAAACAGACTTGGACTGACAGGTTGAGAAGACAGACCTTAATGTGGACGATTTGAAACCATGCGCTTTTTTTTGCCAGTCGCCGTTAGCTTGGGTCTTGCCCTCGCTGTTGCCCCAATCACATCAGCTTTCGCTCAGTCCAAGACAGGCTCTTTCCGCTCCGTTGGCAAGTATTCGGTGTCGGGCACTGCTAAGGTGAGCATTTCCGGCAACAGCGCTAAGATCACACTGTCCGGTTTCCGTACCTCGCCTGGCCCAGACCTTTATGTTTATGTTGGCAAAGGAAGCGCGAGTCGCCGCGTCGCAAAGCTGCGCCGAAACAGCGGCAGCCAGACCTACTCTTTGCCCGCCAGCGTCGCAAAATCGATCTCGTCCGTGCACATTTACTGCAAACGCTTCAGTTCAACATTTGGTACAGCGCGGGTGAACTAGCGCGTTCAACTGCCTGCCTGCACCCGTGCATGTGACCATCGCGCGGGTTATTCTTGGGCGATTTGCGGCGCTTTGAGATCCGTGCCGGTGGGCGCATTGGGTTCGTCTTTGCGCATCTTGCTTGGCAAACGCCCCATGAGGAGCAACAGCCACCCCATGAAGGCGCCTGCCAGCCCCCAAAACACTCCACTGACTGTCAGCGGTACGGCTGGTTCATAAGCGCTGTAGGCATCGGAAGCGATCTTGGTGTCCATTGACTGGAACACCACCAGCGGTCGCCAGACGGGCGCAGAGATGCGCAAATCGGCCTGTTGTTGTGTTAGCGATTCAAAGCGTGCGACCGTGTTGGTCATGCTTTCGCCGCGCGATTTGGTGAACGGGTCTGACGATTGGGTCATCTGCTCCAGAGCCTGCGTGCGGCTGGTGGCGACGGCAGCCGCATCTCGGTCCAGATCGGCGACAACGGTTTTCAACTCTTCCACCGCGCCGCCAAGGCGTTGCCGATACTGCTGAGCAAATTCCGGGCCTTGTGAGGTTACAGCGAAACCGCTGACCACCAAAAACAGGCTCAGGAAGCGTTTCAAAAAACCCATGCGTGTTGCGCTCCCCAAGTCTCGGTCTAACAGACCGGCGCTTTTGTAAGACAAGTTCTGTGCAAACCATGATATCATGCAAGCGTTTTCGCAAATCGCCGCCCTTGTTGTCCCAGGCTGTCATCCAGGTGCGCCGGTTGACGCGGGCAGGGGGCTTGCCTAAGCCCGTTGAACAGACCTCCCCCTTTCTAACATCGCTTGGAAGGCCGTCCGCATAGTGTCGGGCCAGAACCTTTGTTTGAGCGTCGCGACCCGCGGACAGACCCATGATGACTTTTGATGCCTACCGCCGCCAATGGACCGACAATGTGCGGGGTGACCTGCTGGCAGGGCTGGTGGTGGCCTTGGCCTTGATCCCGGAAGCAATTGCGTTTTCCATTATCGCGGGTGTGGATCCGAAAGTCGGCCTCTACGCTTCGTTTTCCATTGCTGTCATTGTTGCGATTACCGGTGGACGCCCGGGCATGATTTCAGCGGCGACGGCGGCGACAGCGGTTGTGATGGCCAGTTTGGTACGGGATCACGGCTTGGAATATCTGCTGGCCGCCACCGTTCTGGCCGGGTTGATCCAGATCGCATCCGGTTTTTTGCGGCTCGGATATGTGATGCGGTTCGTATCCCGCTCGGTGATGACCGGCTTTGTAAATGCGCTGGCAATTCTCATTTTCATGGCGCAGTTGCCCGAACTGATCGGTGTTCCGGTGCTCACTTATTTGCTCGTCGCGATTGGTTTGGCGATCATTTACCTGTTTCCAATGGTCACAAAGGCCGTGCCGTCGCCGCTGATTTGTATCGCGGTTTTGACCATTGCCGGCATGACGATGGGACTCGATGTTCGGACGGTGGGCGACATGGGCGAACTGCCCGATACGCTGCCTGTTTTTCTGCTGCCGGACATTCCGCTGACGTGGGAAACGCTGATGATCATCCTGCCTTATTCCATCGCGGTGGCGGCTGTTGGTTTGCTGGAATCGCTGATGACGCAGACCATTGTCGATGACCTCACCGATACTGAATCTGACCGCAACCAGGAGTGTGTGGGCCAAGGCATCGCTAACACTGTGACAGGCTTCATGGGTGGCATGGCCGGTTGCGCCATGATCGGCCAGTCGATCATCAACGTGAAGTCCGGTGGTCGCGGGCGTCTCTCCTGTTTTGCTGCTGGTGTGATTTTGTTGTTCTTGATCGTCGTCCTGGGTGACTTCGTTGCTCAAATTCCAATGGCCGCTTTGGTCGCCATCATGATCATGGTCTCCATCGGCACGTTCTCATGGTCGTCTCTCGGCAATTTGCGTGATCATCCGCGCAGTTCATCTGTCGTTATGTTGGCGACTGTTGGCTTTGTGGTGGCGACCCACAATCTCGCCATCGGCGTTTTTGTGGGTGTTTTGTTGTCGGGTATTTTCTTTGCCTGGAAAATCTCTCAGCTCTTCCGTGTCACTTCAAAACTGTCGAAAGACGGTCACGAGCGTCGCTATGTGGTGGAGGGGCAATTGTTTTTTGCGTCCTCTGAGACCTTTATGAAGTCGTTTGATTTCAAAGAAGCGCTGGAAAAAGTGGTGATCGACGTCAGCCAAGCGCACATTTGGGACATTTCCAGCGTTGCGGCCTTGGATATGGCCGTGCTCAAGTTCCGGAGGGATGGCGCGGAGGTGGAGATTGTCGGTCTGAATGAGGCTTCCGAGACAATCGTTGACCAATTGGCCATTCACGACAAACCCGGTGCCATGGATGCCTTGAACGCGCACTAGGCGCGGTTGCATTTCACGGACACCCTACGGACCGTTTGAGGAGAGGGCTGTTATGGCCACGCAGGACAAAGCAACGAAACTCTTGGCGCTGGTGGATGGCTCCGCCTATTCTAAAAGTGTGTGTGACCACGTGGCTTGGGCGGCTGCCCGCACGGATGCCAGCGTGGATATCGTCCATGTACTTGGCCGCCGCGAAGCGCCGGAACAACGCGATCTTTCCGGCTCAATAAAGTTGGGCGCCCGGACAGCCTTGCTTGAAGAATTGTCGCAACTGGATGAGCGGCGCAGCAAGTTGGCAATGACTCACGGTCGCGCCATTCTCGATGATGCAAAGTCCATTCTGGACCAAGCGGGTGTGGAGGCCGTGCAAACCCATATGCGTCGTGGCGATTTGGTGGAGACCATCAACGATATGGAAGCCGGTGCCGACCTTCTGGTGATCGGCAAGCGCGGCGAAGCGGCAGACTTTGCCAAACTGCATTTGGGTTCCAATTTGGAACGCATTATCCGCAGCGCCAAGAAGCCCGTCCTTGTGACCAGTCGTGCGTTTGAACCGATCAAGCGCGTTGTGATCGCCTATGACGGCGGCACCAGCACGTTGAAGGCCATCGACATGGTGGCGCGCAGTCCGCTGTGTGTTGGCCTTGAATGTCATGTGGTGATGGTAGGCGTAGAAGACGCCAAGAGCCGAACGGCGCTCAACCAAGCGGCAGCGACCTTAGCGACGGGCGGACATGAAGCGCAGTTGCACAATCTACCGGGAACGCCCGAAACGGTTTTAGGCGCTTTTGTTGAACCCGGCGACGTGTTGGTCATGGGTGCTTATGGCCACTCGCGCATTCGTTCGATGATTATCGGGTCCACCACCAGCGAGATGATCCGCACCTGCAAAGTGCCGCTGGTTTTGGTGCGCTGATCCCAACTGTGAACAAATGCGGTTGAGTTGGATGCTGTCCGCTACGACCCCTTGCGCTGAGACTTCAGGTAGTCTGCCGCTTCTTTTCTGGTTTCAAAGATGTGCGGTTGGATGGATCGGCTCTTGAGGTCATCACCCAGCTTTTGGCGCAAGAACGCGCTGGTCGTGTAGCGGCATGCCGTTAGGTAATAATCGTATTGTAGCTGGCTGATCAGGTTGGTGAATTTTAGCGCCAGCCGGGGGGCGATGGAAATGCCATCGTAGTTTGACACCAGATTGACCTTGCGACCGATGGCGCTGAACCACAGGTTCAACTCCTTGTCGAGCGTCGCCAAATCTTCTTCCGTCGTCACCTCCAATCCGCTGAAATTGACGAAGACGATGTTCTGGTCGGCATCGTGGTAGATGCGCTCGTGGATGGGAATATCGAGCAATTGCCGCTTCAGGTTCATGCGGTCCGGCTTGAACAAGCGGGTATCCATGAGCTTCGGTTTGTCGATGATGGGCGTAAACGCCATCTGGCTCAGGATATCCCGTTCAAGATCGATGCCGGGCGCAATTTCGGACAGAACCAGTCCGCGTTCGTCGCGAGTGAACACACAGCGTTCTGTGATGTAGAGGACTTCTTTGCCCTGTTCGGCGGCATAGGCACCGTTGAAGGTGATCTGTTCAACGGCTTCGATGAACTTACGGTTTCGGCCTTCTTGCGCGATGTGCAACTCGCCACCGGCAATGGTGACCTTAAGACCTCCCGCTGTGAACGTGCCAACAAACAGAACTTTGCGCGCGTTTTGGGAGATGTTGATAAAGCCGCCTGCGCCTGCGAACCGGTCGCCAAACCGGCTGACATTGACGTTGCCTTCCTTGTCGGTTTCCGCCAGCCCCAGACACGCGAGGTCAAGGCCGCCGCCGTCGTAGAAATCGAACTGCTGGTTGGTTTGGATGATGGAATTTGCGTTGATGGCCGCGCCAAAATCGAGCCCGCTTTGAGGCACGCCGCCCAGCACACCGGCCTCCGTTGTGAGCGTGATGCGGTCGATAACTTCTTCTTCGTTTGCCACCGCGCCCACACCCTCCGGCATGCCAATGCCGAGGTTGACGACCCCGTTGACCGGAAGTTCCATGGCTGCACGACGCGCGATGATCTTGCGTTCGGTCAGCGGCATGGGAGCGACGCTGTCCACGACACCTTTCATGCGGCCGGTGAAGGCGTGTTCGTACTGGGTCTGGTAGGTCTGCATGTGTTCGTCACGGTCTGCCACCACCACACAGTCTACCAGATTGCCAGGCACCACGACGTCTTTGGGGGACAATGAACCAGGGGCTGCAATGCGCTCCACTTGGGCGATGACCAGTCCGCCGGAGTTTTTAGCCGCCATGGCGATGGGCAGCATGTCCAGCGTCAGCGCTTCGCGCTCCATGGTGATGTTGCCCAGCCTGTCTGCCGTGGTGCCCCGAATCAAGGCCACGTCCACTGGCACAGCGTGGTAAAACAACCATTCCTCGCCCAGCAGTTCATGGACTTCGACCAGCTTTTCCACGGAGCGCTTGTTGATCGCCCCGCCGGACTGGCGCGGGTCCACAAAAGTGCGCAAGCCAACTTTGGAAAACATACCGGGCTTGCCCGATGCGATGTCTCGGTAGAGTTGCGAGATACAGCCCAAGGGCAAGTTATAGGCTTCGATTTCCTCTGCCACTGCCATGGCGCCCAATTTTGGCACCAGAGACCAATGGCCGCCTATAGCGCGTTTAACGAGGCCCTTATGAGCCAAACGGTTGAGGCCTTTTTCTTTGCCGTCGCCCGGTGCGGCAGCGAAGAGAAGACTGATTTCCTTGGGAGTGGCCTTGGCCAAGAACCGGTCTTGCAACCCGCGTAACAGAGCTTCCGGCGTGCCAATTCCGACAAAGCCCGAAACGCAAACGGTGTCGCCATCCGCAATGGTGGCGATGGCGTCTTCGAGACGCACAACCTTGTCAACCATATCCGTCCTCCCACACCCGTGTCCGCTTTGGGATCAGGCGTTCTTCGATCCAGTCTTTTTCGGCTTTGCACCCGCCGCTTTCGGCTTGGTGTCTTTTGGTGCTTTTGCTGGATGCGTTCGACCCAACCAATCCAACATGCCCCCCGCCACAACACCCTGCGCCTTGCGGCTGACAAACACGCCCACATGACCGCCGGGAAAGCCGATCTCTTCGTAGAGTTCAGGCTTCACAAATTTGCCGAGCGCCTTAGAACAGGACACCGGCACGATGTGATCCTGTAGCGCATAAATATTGAGAACGGGGCAGGCGATTTTGGAAAGGTCTACCGTCTCCCCGGCGACCTTGAACGTGCCTTCCACCAACCGGTTTTCGCGGTAGAGCTCATTGAGCCATTGCCGACCCGCTTCACCGGGATGATCCGGGCGGTCTGCAATCCATTTTTCCATGCGTAGAAAATTCAGGATCGCGTCCTTGTCGCCATCCATCCGCGCCAGGCCAATATTGTATTTCGTCATGCTGGCAATGGGCGTGAGGGATGAAAACACGGCTCCGGTCATCTCGCCAGGCAACATGCCGAATGTGTCGATGATCATGTCGACATCGTCTTTGGAAAGGTTTTGAATCCACGAGTTCAAATACCCTTCTCCGCGCCAGAACTTGTCCGGTTCGCCGTGGAAGTCCACCGGTGTGATGGCCAAAGCCAGACCGGACAAAAGCTCAGGGCGTTGGGCCGCCAGAGTGACCGCGAATGTGCCGCCTTCGCAAATCCCAAACAGGTTGATGGGCTTGCCGTTGTTTTCTTCGACGACGTGCTCAACACAAGAGCCCAGATATAGATCGATGTAATCGTCCAATGTGAGAAACTGATCTGCCCGGGTGGGAGAGCCCCAATCGACCACATAGACTGCCACGCCGGCGTTCAGCAGATTGCGCACCAGTGAGCGGTCTTCCTGCAGATCGATCATGGTCTGACGACCAAACAGGCCGTAGCAGATCAATACGGGCGGTATGTCGGCTTTCTCTTCCGTAAGAGGCGCGTAACGCAACACGCGCACTTTATCGATCTGGAAGACGGTCTCCGCTGTTGTTTCGGCGATGCCCACCTGTTCGTCCGGCGTGTCCACCAGTGTTTCACCGGAATGGAGCGCTTTAACGCCCTCTTCCATCATGGCCGTCCAGGCTTTCATCCAGGCTTCTGTGGTCACATCCTGAGCGGTGACCGGGCTTCCGTCTGGCTTTCGAACTTTGGGCATCATTGGTTCGTCGTTCCCGCTGCTTTATTTTTCCGTGGAAGCTTTAAGAGCCGCCAGTTCGCGCTTGGTTTCACGCAGGTTGCGGCGCAACTCATGAACGATACGTGTGAGATCATCGATCTCGGTGCGGGTGGGCATCTGGTAGGCCGCGCTCCACTTCTCCGCGATTTCTTTCTGGCGGCTTTGGATTTCCAAACCAGCGCGCATCAAGCGCCTCTGGGCGTCCATGAAATCGGAACTGTGTTGTGTCTCCAAGAGCGCGGCATTGGCGGCCTTCAACCAAGCGTCCAGCGCTTTTTGAACGTCGCCGTCCTGCAACTCTTCCAGCGAATATTCCGCGCTAAACTGCTTGAGCGCCTTGGCCCATGCTGATTGCAGGACGCCTGCGAAATCGGCTGCTGCCGTTTGGTAATCCAGCGTTTCGCGCCAAACTTCTGCGGCATCCGCTTGGGGGGAAGCGAGGTCGGCAAAACGAGGCGCACCCGCGATGGTTTGTAAGAATGTGCGAATTTGATCCGGCGCGGTCTGCGCCCACGTCTTGGGGTCCATGAAGGCAAACATCGCCATGGGGTTGGGTGCACCCGCAATGCCGCTGCCCATCATGCCTTGTCCAGTCATGGTCTGGCTCATCATCGTGACCGCATTGGCCATCATGGTTGGGTCAAACATCGCTGCAGGATTGAAACCGGGCACGGAGAACGGTTCCATCATTTTGGTCCAAGTGGCCATTCCAGCCTCTTGCGCTGCCTCCGGCGACTCTGACGCCACCGCCTCCGCGAAGCCTCGCGCCATGTCTGACTGCGATTGAAAAAAGGCCTGTTGACCCTTTGCCCACATGTCCATCATGCCGTTGAAATCGAAGTCTGCTGCGCCGTCTTTGCTCATGGATTTTGGTCTCTGGTTTCAAGGGGTCGCGGGCAGGGATTGTTTCATAACAGCGGGGCGGCAAAACGTTTCTGTGCCCCGCTGTTTGTGTTGATCACAGTGCTTGGGTGTAGATGTCCAGCGCCGCGTCATAGGTCATTTCGCGTGGATTGTTCACTAGCAGGCGGGTTTGCTTCATGGCGTCCTCCGCCAGCATAGGAAGGTGATTGTGGTTCACACCCACCTCTGAAAGCTTGCTTTGCATGCCCAGCCTTGGCCCCATGGCCTTAAAGCCTTCCACCATGCCGGAGCAAGCATCGGCTTTGGATTTTCCGGCCAGATCCTTGAAGATGATGGGCGCGAGTTCTGCGTAAAGCGTGTCAGCATCGCTCATGTTGAAGTCCAGCACGTAAGGCAAAACCAACGCATTGGAGAGGCCGTGGGGCACATGGAAGTGCCCCCCCAGCGGATAGGCCAGTGCATGAACGGCGGCCACAGGTGCGTTCGCAAAAGCCATCCCTGCTAGCATGGACCCCAACAGCATGTCGGAGCGGGCATCGCGATTTTCGCCATCTGTGCAGGCAGTATCGATTGCGCCACCCAGCAAAGCGAGAGCCTGCCTTGCCAGCGTGTCAGAAAGCACGTTCTTTTTGTGCTTTGAGGTATAGGCTTCAATCGCGTGGACCATGGCGTCAATGCCCGTCGCGGCCGTAATGTGAGCGGGGAGGCCGACTGTCAGTTCAGCGTCCAAGATGGCCCAATCGGGATAAAGCTGCGGGGAGACCACGCCCTTTTTCTCATTGGTGCCGGTTGTCACGATGGAAATCGCCGTTACCTCAGAACCGGTGCCGGCAGTTGTGGGAGCCAGTACCAACGGCAAGCGCCCACCTGTGACCAGACCGACGCCATACATCTCTTCGATGGGTTGCTTTGAACCCACCAGGACCGCGATCAGTTTTGCGGTGTCCATGGATGAGCCGCCGCCTACGGAGACAACACCGTCCACACCTTCGGCTTTCGCCTCTTCGACAGCCTTTAAGATCATGGCCTCGGGCGGGTCGGCTACCACATCGTCAATCACATGCACGCCCACGCCAGCGGCCTTGAGACTGTCCATCGCGGCGGATGCCAAGCCCAGTTTCAAAATCATCGGGTCGGTGACAAACGCCACTTTTTTACAACCCATGGCGACCATTAATTCGCCGGTTTTGGCCGTTGCGCCGACCTCACACAGGATCGATTTTGTGGTCTGGAACTGGAATGCGTGCATTGCGAAAGGGTCCTTGAAGTTTGGCTCGTTTATTGGCGGTGATGGAGTTGTGACTATTCCTCGTCGAAACTGGTCATGCCTTTGAGACGTTCGGTCAGTTTCATGTTCTCGGAGTAATCGACCGGGCAATCGATGATGCTCACGCCATCTTCCGCAATCGCTTTGCGCAGCGTGTCCTGCAGATCTTCGGTCCGATCCACACGGTAGCCCTTTGCCCCAAAGGCGTCGGCAAACTTCACGAAGTCCGGGTTGCCAACATCGATGTTGCTCTTGCGCCCGTACTCGCGCAGCTGGTGCCACTCGATGAGACCGAGTTTGTTGTCGTTGAACATCAACACCGTGATGTTGAGACCCAGACGCACTGCCGTTTCGATTTCCTGATTGTTCATCATGAAGCCGCCATCGCCGCAGACAGCGAGAATGTTGCGTTCCGGATAAACCAGCTTTGCTGCAATCGCGCCGGGCAGGGCGATGCCCATGGACGCAAAGCCGTTTGAAATGATGCAAGTGTTGGGACGTTCAGCTTGGAACATGCGGGCGACCCACATTTTGTGGGCACCCACATCCGAAATCACGATGTCTTCCGGTTCCAGCACTTGGCGGATGTCGTAGATGATCTTTTGCGGTTTGACCGGGTGGCTCATGTCCTCGGCGTGATGGTTGAGCTCTTTTTTGATGCGGTCGCGCAGCTTCTTCATGGCTGGCAAAGGCGGACGTTCGCACTGCGCACCGATGCGGCGCATGGAGTCCTTGATGTCGCCGATGACACCGGCACGGACGATATAGTGGCTGTCCACCTCGGCCGGAGACCCGTCAACGTGGATGATGCCTTTGTCCCGCTTTGGGTTCCAGTGAGCGGGGTCGTATTCCACCATGTCGTAGCCAATGCAGATGACGAGGTCGGCGTCATCAATGCCATAGGCCACAAGATCGTGGGCTTTCAGGCCTACCGTGCCGAGGCTGAGGGGGTGAGACGACGGCATGGCCCCCTTGGCCATAAAGGTGGTTGCCACCGGCGCGTTGATACTTTCTGCAAACTCTACCAGAGCGTCGGACGCTTCGTGGCGAATGACGCCGTTGCCCGCGATGATGATGGGGTTCTTGGCCTCTGAAATCATGTCGGCAACGCGGCGGCATTTGCCGGATGCGGCCTGCGGCGGTGGTGCGGATTGGACCAGAAGCGGCTCGATCGCCTCAACTTCCATCTCAGCGATGTTTTCTGGAAAATCGATGAACGCCGCGCCCGGTTTTTCTGCCTGGGCAAATTTGAACGCTTTGCGGACGATCTCCGGCACGATCTCCGGCTCGCGGATTTGCACTGAGTATTTGGTGATCGGATCAAATAAGTTCACCAGATCCAAGATTTGATGGCTCTCTTTGTGCATGCGCGTGGTGGCACCCTGGCCAGCAATTGCAACGACGGGCGCGCGGTCCATATTGGCGTCGGCCACGCCTGTCACGAGGTTGGTTGCCCCCGGCCCAAGCGTGGACATGCATACGCCCGCGCGTCCGGTCAAGCGGCCGTAAACGTCGGCCATAAAGGCTGCGCCTTGCTCGTGTCGGGTGACGATGAACTGAATGGGGCTATCGAGAAGAGCATCCATCACGCCGATATTTTCTTCGCCGGGAATGCCGAAGATGTATTCCACGCCCTCATGTTCCAAACACTTCACCAGCAATTGTGCCGAGCGCAGCTTGGAATTGGACTTATCAGCGTGAGCAGAGTCGGATTGCTTGCTGTCTTGGCCGGGGGCGGTTTCGGCTTCTTCAACGATACTCAAGGTTATCCCTCTTCAAAGTGTTTGGAGCGGTCATGCCCCTTGGTGAGTGCAGTCTGGTGAGCTGGGCGCGACGCTTCTCAGCGCATTTGTTTGGCCATGCGATTTGCCCGCCGAACCGGCATTAGGCTGCGATAATCAGTGCTTAACACAAAACGACCATCGGCGCGTTCTGACAAGCACGACTTTATAGCAGTGTTTGGATTTTGGGCTGCTTTTGTGGGGGCGTTTGTAGGCCGGATATGGTGCTTACGGAGCGTTTGGACCATCATAGTGTGGGCGGTTCGTCAGAAAGGTGGTGCAAGATTTGTGCGCTCATACCCATCATTTGGTGCGATGCACAAGAAAAATGTTGCAATGCACAAAAAAACCGCTAGGTTATGAGTCGTTGAAAGCGGCTCCCCCAAACAGCCGCATCAAAAAAACTTGCATCAGGAGAACACGACCGTGACCAAAAAAACGATGGACGCAACCGAAACACTGGAACAGACGCAGGAATACATGACCAAGAGCATCGCAAATTCTGAAAAAGTCGTCGAAAGCATGATCGAGTTCAACGCTGCCATGTTCAAGGGCGGCGAAGCAATGGCCAAAAAAATGTACGACACATACGTATCCAACGTTGCTTCCACCTTTGATGGCGTCAAAGCTTTGAACAAAACCAACGACATGGCCGATTTCTACAAAGTGGCCACATCCAATGTTGCCGCTGCGGCCGAGCGCTACACTGAGCAGTCCAAGGCGATCGCTGAGTTGTCCGGCAAGGTCATGAAAGAAACCGGTGAAGCCGGTCGCTTGGCCTATTCAAAAAGCTTCGCTGTCAGTCTTTAAGGGTCATCCTCCTCCCAGACCTTGACTGACAGTCTTAAGAAGGCCGCTAACCCACCTCCTCCCGGGTTAGCGGCTTTCTTCGTTTTGGCATCGACCCGGCGACTTGGTGTGCCAGGCTTCTGAAGTCATGTTGCGTCGCAGCATTGGTCTTTCCATTCGTGAGAAATTGCGACACAGTGGGGACGCTACAGCGCAGAATTTTGGTGCATTGCATCCAAACGATTGTGTTGCGCCGCACAAACTCAGGGCACCGACGCACTTTATGAAACAAGCATCAAAACCCGGAACGAAAACCGGCGGTAAAAAAAATGCCAGTTCGGCGGTCAAAGTTGCCGCATCGCCTCCAAACGGCACTGATCCCGTTTCCGATGGAATGCCGGTCCTGATTAAGAAATACCCCAATCGGCGCCTCTACAACACGTCTACCAGTTCCTACATCGTTCTGGACGACGTCATCGAACTGGTGAAAGCCGGTACGGAATTCGTGATTGAAGACACGAAAAGCAAACAAGACATTACCCGGTCCATCCTCAATCAGATCATCTACGAGCAAGAGACCAAGCCGTCCGACTTCCATTTTCCTTTGGAAGTGCAAAAGCAGTTGATCAGCATGTATGGCGACAATTACGGCAAGATGGTTCCTGACTATCTGACAGAGTCGCTTCGTCTGTTTGCCTCGGAACGCCAGCAATTGGCGGATGCTGTCGGTTCGGTTCTGAACCGCAACACGAAGGCGGTGTTGGACTATAGCCAAGCGTTGGCTCAGCAAAACATGGAACTCTTCAAGCGCTCGGTCTCCATGTTCACCGGTGGTGCAACGGGTGGAGCATCCTCATCCTCTTCAAAGCCGGACGCCGGGCATACCCGGATGGAAGCGCCGATTGAAAACGGCGCGGATGGTGGCGAACGCGACACCGCGCTGAAGGACATTCAAAACCAGATCGATGCGCTTCAAGAGCGTCTCAAGCAGTTAAAGTAGGCCTACCGCAATGCCTCACCGCCGCAAGCAGCCAGCCAAAGCCTATTCCAAGCATTTTCATCTTGGACTTGGCTTCCATGGGTTTCACCGCATCAACTATCTGGAGTGGGGTAATCCAAAGGATTTCAAGCACCAGGAGACCCTGTTTTGCGTCCATGGTCTGACGCGGAACGCCCGTGACTTCGACTATTTTGCCGGCAAAATGTGCGAAAAATATCGCGTGGTGTGCCCCGATGTTGTTGGGCGTGGTGACAGCGATCACATTACCAATGCGGATGGGTATAATTACCTACAATACAACTCGGATATGAATGCGTTGATCGCCCGGTTGGGTGTCACCGAAGTGAACTGGATCGGCACCTCAATGGGTGGCATTATCGGAATGGTGCTTGCCTCTGTAGCCCAGTCGCCCGTGCGCCGTTTGGTGGTCAACGATATCGGGCCTGAAGTGTCGCGCGACGCGCTTATGTCAATCGCGGAGTACATTGGCCGGGCGGAAGAATTTGGCAGCGTGCAGCAGGTCGAAGACTATTTGCGGGGCATTTACACCGAGTTTGCGCCCATGACCGATGAGGATTGGGCGCACTTGGCGCACTATGCCAGTCGCCGCACCAGCCACGGCACATGGCGGTTGAAAGTGGACAATCGTGTGGGCGAGGCCTTCCGCGATTCGATCTCTTATTTCAACGTGGACATGTGGGAAACCTGGGAGAAAATTACGTGTCCGGTCTTGGTCTTGCGCGGGCGCAACTCCACGTTTTTGTCGGAAGAAACGGCAGAGAAAATGCTCGCCTGCGGCCCGCAAACCGATCTGGTGGAATTCGACGATACCGGCCACACGCCGACCCTGCGCAATGATGAGCAGGTGGGTGTGATCGCTGACTGGTTGGAAAACAACTGATGCTGTCTTGGTTGGCTGCACCTCGACCGGCCTGTGCCACGAGCTAAGACGCACTTGAAGAGACGTTTGGGAGGAAGCGCGCAGGCCACACCGGTTTGGCGCGTACCATTGTCCCAAGGCGACGTTCCACGCCGCTGAACAAGCAAGGAAGGTTATCACTATGGATATCGCGACATCGCAGCACAGCGTGCGCAAAACCCGTTGTTACATTGACGGTCAATGGGTCGGAAACGGTGACACGCCGGTGATCAACCCGGCGACAGGAGAGACGATTGCCCATGTTCCCTACTTGGGTGAGGCGGAAACCAATCAGGCCATTAATGCTGCTTCTGTCGCGTTCAAAACCTGGTCTGCCGAATTGGCCAAAACCCGTTCACAAGTGTTGCGCCGCTGGTTTGATCTGATCGTTGAACACGCTGATGAAGTGGCTGCGATCTTGACCGAGGAACAGGGCAAACCGCTCGCGGAAGCCAAGGGCGAGGTGTTGTACGCGGCCTCCTTCGTCGAGTTTTATGCCGAAGAAGCCAAGCGCATCAACGGTGAGACGATCCCAAGCCCGTTTACCGATGGACGTCTGGTGGTCATCCGCCAGCCTGTCGGTGTTGTCGCTGCGATCACGCCATGGAACTTCCCGGCAGCGATGATCACCCGCAAGGTAGCCCCTGCCATCGCGGCTGGCTGCACCACTGTGGTAAAACCTGCCCCGGATACGCCATTGACCGCTTTGGCACTGGCCGCTTTGGCGGACAGGGCTGGGCTTCCTGCCGGCGTATTCAATGTGGTGACGGGCGATGCACCTGCTATCGGAAACGCTATGTGTGACAGCAGCGACGTGCGGGCCATGACGTTCACGGGCTCAACACCCATCGGCAAATTGTTGATGCGTCAGTGCGCCGATACCGTCAAAAAGATGGGTCTGGAATTGGGCGGCAATGCGCCGTTCATCGTCTTTGATGACGCGGACCTTGATGAAGCCGTCAAAGGCGCGATGATTTCCAAGTTCCGCAATGTGGGCCAAACCTGCGTGTGTGCGAATCGCCTGTTCGTTCAAGCTGGGGTCTACGATGCATTTGCCGAAAAGCTGGCAGCAGCCGTTTCTGACATGGTGGTGGGACCCGGTGCTGATGCGGGCGTAACCCACGGGCCGCTGATCAATGCAGCTGCGGTTGCCAAAGTGTCCGACCATGTTGAGGACGCCATATCCAAAGGGGCTAAGGTCGCTATCGGTGGCGAACCCCACGCTCTGGGCGGGAATTTCTACCAGCCCACAGTTCTGACCGATGTAACCACCGATATGAAGATCACCCGCGAAGAGACGTTTGGCCCGGTGGCTCCGCTTTACAGATTTGAAGACGAGGCTGAGGTGGTAGACCTCGCCAACGCCACGGAATTTGGCCTCGCCGCTTATTTTTATACGCGGGACATTGGCCGGGTGTGGCGCGTTGCTGAGGCGCTGGAATACGGGATGGTCGCGATTAACAGCGGCGTTCTTTCCACCGAGGTTGTTCCCTTCGGCGGCGTAAAGGAATCCGGTATCGGCCGTGAAGGCTCTAGCCACGGAGTGGATGAGTTCACGGAGCTAAAATACATGATGATGGGTGGCATCTAAGACCTCCCGGTGGATGTGATTTTGGGCGACGCTGGGGGACCGATCGTAGACGACCGTCTTGATTTGCTTACGGTTTGGTCACCTTTTCGCTTACATCGATTTTAAGACAGATCGGGTTCTTTAGCGCTGGAAAAGTCTCTTGGCGCTGGCCGCGCGGGGGCGGTACAGCGCGTGGGAGCGGGTGATATGGACATTTTTGAGCGCTTGGCATCGGCACACTCCGTGACCGCAAGCGATGTTGTGGCTTTGCGGCGCGAAGTTTTCGCGTCAGAGCACGTGCGCAAAGAGCATTTGATGAAACTCCTTTCGACTATCATTGAAGGGGAAGACTGCCCTGAATGGCAGTATCTGCTCAACGAGGCGTTTGAGATATATTTTCTCAAGTCCGCCCGTCCGCACGGCTATTTCTGCGACGAATCTATCAATTCGCTTTCGTTGCTGCGTGGCCACAACCGTGCCAACCCTGCGGCTACCAAAGCTTTGGTGCACGTTTTGATGAAATGTCGTGCTGCTCCACCGGAAGCTGCAAAGTTGGCGATGGACTTGTTGGAAGCCGATGTTTTGGCTTGCGGAGAGATGGACAGCGATAAGGTGGTTGTGCTGCGTGATCTTTTGTATGCGCAAGGCTCTGGGCACGGTCTGGGCATTTCCCGCAGCGAAGCCGACATGCTGTTCACCATCAAAGACTATCTGCGTGGCGGTCATGAACATCGCGATTGGATCGATCTGTTTTGCAAAGCCATCGGCAACCACCTGATGGTGCAGCACGGTTACATCGCGCCCACCCGTGCGGAGGCGCTTCGGTTGGATGATTGGGTGGAAGCACCCGCCGATGGTGTCGGCACATTTTTGGGTAGCATGGGCAAGAGCCTCTTAAACGGCCAAGCGCTCGACGCATTGCGCGCCATAGGCGCACGGGACCGCGATTGCATTTATAAAAAACGCAATAACGCTTTCGAAGCCGCAGCTGCAGACGCTGAAATCATCACGGACGAAGAAGCTGCTTGGTTGGCTGACCGCATCGGCCAAGATGGGCAATTCTGTGCCGCCGAAGAGGCCTTGATGGCTTACCTTACAACGCTCTGCAAAATCGACCTTTCTACCGTGCTTAATCGCTGCGCACGGGCCGCCTAGAGCCGTTTCCGTTCAAACGGAATCGTCTGAGCGAAAGAAATCGCGTTATAAAAGAAAGCCAGAGGCGATCAGTGCTTCAAAGAAGCGATGATCGCCTCTAGCGTTTTCTGCGGCGCTCACTCTTGAGCGTGGGCGCGTTGAAATCCGGGGGTTTCTTCGAAAGCCACGCTATGAACTTCTCCAGATGCGGGTGGGATCGCAACGCATCCATCGTGTTGTAAACTCGGGCCAGTTCCGCCTCGCGCAGGGTCGCGTGGATTTCCTTGTGGCAGAGATCGTGGAGCAACACGGTCGGTCCACCACGCCCGCCCTTTAGCTTGGGGATGAGGTGATGCAGCGACTGCGGTGTGTGCGACGGTATGAATCGCAGGCACAGGGCGCAGGTTGGGTCGTGTGCATCCGTTTCAGCTTGATCCCCATCTTGATCCAACCAGCCATTGTCTTGCTCTTCGATCAGATTGCGCTTGCCTTTTCTCTTACCCATACCTTTGAGGTACGCTGTCTGCGCCTCTTGGCCAAGTATGATGGCGCGTCGCGCTTAATCGCTTTAGCGAGTGAGCATTACTATCCGCTCAACAAGCAACCTATAGCGCACCTGTGTGACTCCCTTTGAAAAAGATGCGCCTTGGGGCGGTCGATGTGCCGATTGTGAAGGAAAACGCCAGTGCCCGCCTTAGCGCCTTTTCCAGTGATCCTTTTTTGTTGCAACCGTCCCGAGTATCTACGCCGCTCTTTGGATGCTCTGTTGGCTCGTGATGACGAGGAGTCGCGGCGCATTATTGTTAGCCAAGACGGACGCGATCCTGCGGTTGCGGCTGTTATTGCAGGTTACGGTACGCGTTTGGAACATTGGCATTTTGACACGATTGTCCCTTCTCCAAGACGGCGATACGGACTCTTTGGGCCGCGCGACAAGGAGCGCATGAACCCGGCCTGGCGTACCGGCGCGCGCATCGCGCAACACTATAAATTTGCTCTTGATCGCTTGCTGATCAGCGAACCCAACGAAGCCGTCATTGTCTTGGAAGATGACCTCGAGATCGCTTGTGACTTCTTCAGTCTGATGCGGGCTGGCGGTCAACTCATGCGGGAAGACCCGACAATCTGATCGGTTTCCGCATTCAATGATCATGGCTACGGGCACTTTGTGGATGATCCCTCTAGATTGAACCGAACCGAGTTCTTTCCCGGCTTGGGTTGGTTGGCGACGCGGGCTTTTTGGCACGACTTACCTTCGGTGTGGGCGGCAAGCTGGTGGGACGATTGGCTACGCCAACCAAAACATCGCAAAGGGCGCTCCGTCATCGCGCCCGAGATCAGTCGTGTGCGCAACTTTGGGGTGAACGGCTCGACTTCCGGTTTCACATTTGATCGGTATCTCGCCGATCTCGTGATGAACGAAACACCTATCGATTTTGAATTAGAAGATTTGTTGTATTTGGAACCGCAAACTTATGACGCCGAATTGCGTGCTCGCGTCTTGTCAGCTGTTGAGCGTCAGGTTGAAACGCTGTCTGACATCAGGGGCCAAAGAGATCCAACAAATATGAGGCTCCTTTATCACGGCATCTCGCATTTCGATCTGCTGGCCAACGTATTTGGCATTTGGCCCTATCGCGACAGTGCACGATGTCCGCGCAACTCCTATCGAGGTGTGGTGGAATTGAAGGATCAGGGTCGCTCTGTCTTTTTGGTTCCAGCAGAGTATTTGAGCTGAGGTTGTAAGGACGGCTTCTCAGCACAGTAGCCGCGAAACCCCATTGACCGGGTCCGTATCTTCACAGTGTGCGTGCTACCGGTTTCGGCCGCGCAATTGTTCTTGGAGCAGTGTGATGAGGCTTAGGGCGGCTTCTGGAATGTTGGTACCGGGGCCGAAGATCGCTTTGACGCCGGTATTGGTCAAAAACTCATAGTCTTGGCTGGGGATTACCCCTCCGCAAATCACGATCTTATCGGCGGCGTCCCGTGTGGCCAGTTCCTGCAACAGCATGGGTGCCAGAGTCTTGTGGCCTGCGGCGTGGCTCGACATGCCGACGATATCGACATTGGCTTCCACCGCCAGATCGGCCGCTTCCTGCGGGGTCTGGAAGAGGGGCCCCACTGTGACGTCAAAGCCTAAATCACCGAAGGCAGTGGCGATGACTTTCGCTCCCCGGTCGTGGCCGTCCTGCCCCATTTTGGCGACGAGAATGCGTGGCCTGCGTCCCAGTTTTTTAGAAAATGCGGTCAGCGCATCGCTGGTTTCCTTGAAAGCCGGATCGTCGCCGTAGGCGTCCTCATAGACGCCTTCAATGGTGACCACGTCTGCCGTGTGACGGCCAAAGGCGTTTTCCATCGCGTAGGAGATTTCACCGACCGTTGCGCGGGCGCGGGCAGCTTCTACGGCAGCAGCCAAGATATTGCCCTCACCGGTTGCGGCCACCTGCTCCAATTTAGCCAGAGCCTTGGCATGGGTCTCGTGATCGCGGGTTTCGCGGATGCGGTTGAGGCGCATGATCTGGGCATCGCGCACCGCGGCGTTGTCGATGTCGCGAACTTCGACTGTGGTTTCCACGGTAGGTTTGAATTTGTTGACACCGACGATAACCTCTTCGCCCTTGTCGATACGGGCCTGCTTCTGCGCGGCGGCCTCTTCAATCCGCGCCTTTGGCATGCCTTCATTGATGGCTTGGGTCATGCCGCCCAGCGCTTCGATCTCTTCCATCAGCGCCCACGCATCCTCGATCAGGTCTGCCGTCAGGCTTTCTACGTAATATGAGCCAGCGAGCGGATCGACGACTTTTGTTACGCCCGTTTCGTGTTGCAATATGAGTTGCGTGTTGCGTGCGATGCGGGCGGAAAAATCGGTCGGAAGCGCAATTGCTTCATCAAACGAATTTGTGTGCAGGCTTTGTGTGCCGCCAAGGGCGGCGCTCATGGCCTCATAGGCGGTGCGAACGATGTTGTTGTATGGGTCCTGTTCCTGCAGCGAGACGCCCGACGTTTGGCAATGGGTGCGCAACATCTGGCTGCGTTCGCTGGCACCGAAGTCCGCCATGATGCGCGACCACAGATAGCGGGCGGCGCGAAGCTTGGCGGCCTCCATGAAAAAGTTCATGCCCATATTGAAGAAGAAGGACAGCCGTCCGGCGAAAGCGTCGACATTCATGCCCTTTTGCAGCGCCGCGCGCACGTATTCGCGCCCATCGGCCAGGGTGAAGGCCAGTTCCTGCACAATTGTCGAACCCGCCTCCTGGATGTGATAGCCGGAGATCGAAATGGAATTGTATTTCGGCATTTCTTCGGCGGTGTATTCGATGATGTCCGAGACGATCCGCATGGAGGGTTCGGGCGGATAGATATAGGTGTTGCGCACCATGAACTCTTTGAGAATGTCGTTTTGGATCGTGCCGGAAAGCAGTTTGCGGTCCACGCCTTGCTCTTCACCTGCGACAATGAAAGCGGCCAAGACGGGGATTACCGCACCGTTCATGGTCATGGAAACGGACATTTGATCGAGCGGAATGCCGTCGAAGAGGATTTTCATATCCTCGACGGAATCGATGGCCACACCGGCCTTACCAACGTCGCCGACGACACGGGGATGGTCTGAATCATAGCCCCTATGGGTGGCGAGATCGAAGGCGACGGAAAGACCCTTCTGGCCGGCTGCCAGGTTTGCTCGGTAGAATTTGTTGCTCTCTTCGGCGGTTGAGAAACCGGCGTATTGGCGGATCGTCCAAGGACGGCCCGCATACATCGTCGCTTTTGGTCCACGCGTGAAAGGTGCTTGGCCGGGCAGGCTTTCTTGGGTCAGATGGGGCAGATGGGCGAGATCATCAGCCGTATAAAGCGGCTTCACAGCGATGCCTTCCGGCGTGTTCCAAACGA
>JBCBYZ010000048.1:0-22069 GCA_039815595.1 Pseudomonadota bacterium
GCCACAGCACGCTCGTCGACCACACGCACATTCGGCAGCGTTAGAGGAGGCACCACGTCAACTACAGCTCCAGTGGACTAAGCAGATGACCAACTCCCGGGCGACGTCCGAGAGTGTGCTCACACTCTTCGCGAGCGAAGGACGCAGATTCGAAGCTCACACTTCCCCTCACGGCTTGGACGAGCGCATGATGGCGGAAGCCGCCGCTCGGGCAGAGGCCAGATTCGGCACATTGCGCCCTCAAAGCGTTGGGCCGGTGACCGGGCTGATTTTAGGGGGCAATTCCGGCACAGTGAACTGGACCGCCAGAATGGGGAAGGACTTTGCCGGAAAACTTAAATCTGCCCTGCCAGCCGAAGGTCTGCTGCTGATCACCCCTTCGCGCCGCACGCCGCCAGCGCTCCTTGGCGCAGTTCAAGTGGCGCTGCCGTCCGGTCCGAACACTTGGTACGACGATGGAGCGGAAAATGCCTACAAGCACATTCTGGCTTATGCGGATCGCCTCATCGTCACCGGCGACAGCCACAATATGGTGTCTGAGTCGCTTTCGACCGGCGCCCCGGTCTATGTCTACCGGCCTAAAGGCCTGCAACACAAACTGCAGCAGTTTTTGGACGCTATGCTGGCGCAAGGCGCAATCCGCAACTTTGACGGCGCGTTGGAAGCGTATGATGGCATCAAAATTGACGCGACAGCAGAGATTGCCCGCAGACTGAAAGATCAGCTTTTATAGGCCAAGAGCCAGTTATGCAGCCGGCCTCACGGTAGTGTCAGGATAAGCCAATTGTTCTCGCGCCCGCCAATCCTTCGTCACATAATTGACGATGATTGACTTACGAATGCCCTTTATGGGGCGGGTCTCGAACCCATGCCAAGTGTCGTTGCTGGGCACAAACACCATGGCCACATTGGGTGCAAACGGGGATTCACCCACATGCGTGTCTTTGTCGGCGTAAATGCTCGTGCCCAGTTTTTCATGCCCTTCTCCATCGGAGAGGTAGAGCAACATGGTGAAAGCTTTCACACCGATATCCGTGTGCGGCTCGAGCCAAAACCCGTCCGTGTCCTGTGCAAATTCGACCCGCAGATAGGTTCCGTCCAACTCGGTTCCAAACGTGCTTTCAACCGCGGCCACCACTTCCGGGTCTTGAAATGCTTCGGTGAAAGCGTCGCAGGCGCTGTGTTTTTGCCGGTGCTCCACATCGAAGTAATTGCGTGATTTGTTGTGCGCCTCACGTGTGCCGGACACGCCGCCCAAATCAGGCGCGGGAAAGGGCAATTCCGCCAACTGCGGCGTCAGTTCCTCGGGCACCACATTGCGCAGTGTGAAGTGCACATACGGCATCTCCTGACGCTCGGCTGAAGCGAAGCTGGCAAGGAGAGACGATTTAACGTCAGCGCTGGTGATCATGAGACTACACTTCTGTAGGGACTGCGGACGCCAATGCTTATAGCGCAGCACTTAAGTGATACAAGCCGAGACCTCAGTTCCCCCGACCCATCGGCATGCTGTTCGACGCAGCAGAAAGCGATCACGAGCGGTCGCGCAAGCGTGTTGGGGATGGTCTTTCGCAACTCTTGAACCCGCCCAACCAAAACCATACCGTTTTGTCCAAGCAACATGCGCCTTGCACCCGCAACAAACACCTGCACGGCGCGAACACAGCGCACAAACGAAGAGATTGACGCCATGGCCCATCGCCACACAAAAATGCTGATCATCGGTTCCGGTCCAGCCGGATACACAGCGGCCATTTACGCTGCGCGCGCTATGCTCAACCCCATCATGATTGCCGGCCTGCAGCAGGGCGGCCAGTTGACCATCACAACCGACGTTGAAAATTACCCTGGTTACGCCGATCCGGTCCAAGGACCCTGGATGATGGAACAGATGCTCGAGCAATCCAAAAATGTCGGCACCGAAGTCATCAATGACAGCGTTACAAAATGCGATCTCAAGGTGCGACCCTTCCGGGCTGAAACCGATTCCGGCGACGTCTACACAGCTGATACCGTGGTTATATGCACCGGCGCTCAGGCCAAGTGGCTCGGTCTGGAGTCCGAACAAAAATTCATGGGATTTGGCGTTTCCGCTTGCGCCACTTGTGATGGTTTTTTCTACCGCGACAAGCACGTGATTGTGGTGGGGGGCGGCAACACAGCCGTCGAAGAAGCGCTCTATCTGTCCACGCTGGCATCCAAGGTCACTGTCATTCACCGTCGCGACGAGTTCCGCGCCGAACGCATCCTGCAAGACCGCCTCTTGCGCAAAGACAATGTGGACGTGATCTGGGACAGCGAACTTATAGAAATTCAAGGCAAAGACGGGCTCATGCCATCGGCCAATGCCGCCGTAGTCCGCAATCGCAACACGGGCGAGGAACACACTATGCCGGTAGATGGTATTTTCATCGCCATCGGACACGCGCCTGCCGTCGAACTGTTCAAAGATCAGTTGAAATTGAAATCATCGGGCTATCTTTGGACAGCACCGGACTCCACAGCCACCGAAATTCCGGGTGTCTACGCCGCCGGTGACGTCACAGATGACATTTACCGCCAAGCGGTCACAGCCGCTGGTATGGGCTGCATGGCGGCACTGGAAGCTGAAAAATATTTGGCCGAACAGGAGAGCCATTTGGAAGCGGCTGAATAAAGGCCACAGTTTTCACGCCTATACCGCCTTTGAAGTGCTTGCAGGTCGCCCGGCAAACGCCCACAGTAAAGTTATGATGGTCTGGGAAACTGGACACCTCAACGAGGCCGCAAAGCGGTTGTCGTGCAAGGGCCTCCACCATGCCCATGGACTGGGACAAGCTTCGAACATTCTACAAAGTTGCCAAAGCCGGCAGCTTTACCAACGCGTCTGAGACGCTCAATCTCAGCCAATCAGCCATCAGCCGTCAGGTCAGCGCGTTGGAAAAAGAAGTCGGCGTACCGCTTTTTCACCGCCATGCACGGGGTCTGATCCTCACGCAGCAGGGCGAAATTCTCTACAAGGCCACCGAAGAGGTAACGGACCGGCTGGAGTTGGCGACCGATCAGCTGACCGATTTTCGCGGATCACCCAAAGGTGCCTTGCGCGTCACCACGACGGTGGGATTGGGTTCCGCATGGCTGGCCATCCGATTGCACGAATTTATTGACCGCTACCCCGATCTTGAGATCGAACTGAAACTCTCCAACGTCGAACTGGACCTGGGCATGCGCGAGGCCGATTGCGCCATCCGTCTGCGCCAGCCCCAACAACCCGATATGATCCAGCGCAAACTGTTCACAGTGCATCTGCATGTGTTCGCCACGCAGCAATATATCGACACGTTCGGAAGACCTGGGTCCGTCGAGGATTTGGACGATCACCGCATCATCGTGTGGGGTGGCGAAGCACCCAACTATCTCAGCGACGTCAACTGGCTGCTGACGGCAGGCATGCCAGCGGGCCAAGCCAGAACACCCGTTTTGAAGATCAATTCTATTCTAGCCATCAAGCGTGCCGTGCAGCGCGGGGCCGGGATTGCGCTCTTGCCTGACTACTCGGTGGAGGACACCACCCAACTCATACGCGTGATGAACGAAACCGATGTCCCATCCTTCGACACCTATTTCGCATACCCGGCCGAACTCAAAAACTCCGCGAGACTGATCGCTTTCCGTGATTTTCTGTTTGAAAAAGCCAAAGGTTGGCAGTTTTAGAGCGTCAAAGCTTTAGCCATGCACTTGGCGCATGGCTCGTATGTGCGTTTAGGCATTGTCCGTTAAGCCAAATCCAACCATATCCAAGATCGAAGGACACAGTCGGCTACCTCCTCCCAGCCGCATGTCCGGATAAGGCATTGTAAGGTTTTCCTCCCGAACCTTTTGCCAAGACTTATAGCCGGGTCCTGCGGACCCGGCTTTTTTCTTGCCCAAATTTCGACCATCGAAAAAAAGTCAAAAAAAGTTTTGGCGCGTGTCGATCCGCGTCTCTCTCACTCGTCATGGTTTTGAAAGCGCTTTTGCTTTCGACCAAAACAGGAGAGATATCATGAACACATGGATTGGAATTGGCATAGCCGCGGTCGCCCTGGTGGCAGTTGCGCCCTTCGCACTGCCCGGCACCGTAGAGGTGGAACGCAGCGCGGTTGTGCAGGCGCAGCCAGACGCGGTCTACAAATTGCTGTCCAGCAACAGCGGTTTCCAGACCTTCAACCCCTACAAAGACACCGATCCTGACTTGAAGATCGAATTGTCCGGCCCGGCCGAGGGCGTTGGTTCGACCTTCCGCTTCGAAGGCAAAGAAGGAAAAGGCACGCAAACCATTACATCGCTGGAGACAAACCGCGTGGTGGCCATGCAGATTGATCTTGGCGCGATGGGAAAACCGCTCCAGCGCTTCACGCTGTCACCGCAAGACGGGGGCACAAAAGTTGTTTGGAATGTCACCATGAACTTCGGGATGAACCCGATTGGCCGCGTCATGGGCTTGTTCATGGATGGCATGATGGGACCCGTTTACGACCGCGGACTGGACAATTTGTCAAAAACAGTCACCAAATCCGCATAGAGGGAGAAAAAATCATGCGTTATACACTCTTGTTGTACAGCGACCCATCCGGTTTTGCAGACGTACCGCCTGAAGTCATCGAAGAGAGCAAGGCTGCCTTTGGCCATTATATCGGTGCGCTGCGGG
This sequence comes from Pseudomonadota bacterium, assembly GCA_039815595.1. Lineage (GTDB taxonomy): Bacteria > Pseudomonadota > Alphaproteobacteria > Rhizobiales > Rhizobiaceae > Pseudahrensia. The sequence goes on from JBCBYZ010000048.1 coordinate 4,670, forward strand.
AAGCGGGCGTATTTGTGGAAACCGACTGGCTGCAGCCCGCCAGCACAGCCACGACGGTGTCCATGGCAGATGGCGAAACCCGTATTCAGGACGGTCCGTTCGCGGACACAAAAGAACAACTCGGCGGCTTCTTCGTGATTGACGTGCCGGACCTCGACACGGCGCTCAACTGGGCTAAGCAGTGCCCGGCGGTTCACTATGGCAAGGTTGAAGTGCGGCCCTCCGCCATGCCTCCGGAAAATCAGGACCGGCATGGCTAGCCGCCTTTGACAACCGCGAAGTCTCCGCATCCCCGCACCCCGAAAGAGGTGCGGGGGCAAATGGAAAAGACCATGCGCGATGCTTGGCCCCGCCTGCTCGCACTGCTGGCAACGCGCAGCCACGACATCGCAGCCGCCGAAGATGCACTGTCGGACGCTTTCGCAAGCGCACTGACCAACTGGGAAAAATCGGGCGTGCCGGACAAACCCGAAGCCTGGCTGCTGACAGCCGCCCGCAACAAACTGACGGACGGATATCGCAGCGCGGCTTGGAAGACAGGCGCGCCATTGGATGAGGAAGTGATCAACACCGTGCCCGCCTCTCTTTCCGATCTTGCCAATTTCAGCGCCTTGGAATGGGACGCAATCCCCGACGAACGCTTGAAGCTGCTCTTCGTGTGCGCCCACCCGGCGGTGGACCGCACGATCCACACACCCCTGATGTTGCAAACCGTCTTGGGGCTCGAAGCCGACCGCGTGGCGGCGCTGTTTTTGCTGCCTGCCTCGGCCATGGCGCAACGCCTGGTGCGGGCCAAGCGCAAGATACGCGACGCCCGCATTTCATTTGATCTGCCGACGCAGAGCGACATGCCAGAACGGTTACAAGGCGTGTTGGAAGCAATCTACGGCGCTTACGCCAACAGCCATGGCGATACTGCCGAGACGCAAAGCAATGCAGCGCTGGAGGCCGTCTATTTGGCGGACTTGCTGGTGGAACTGATGAGCGAAGAGCCGGAAGTCTTGGGTCTCGCCGCGCTCATCAATTTTTCGGTCGCGCGTCAGCCAGCCACGGGCGCAACGGTCGGTCGGTTCGTGCCACTGTCAGAGCAGGACACGGACCTTTGGAGTGCGGAACGGCTCAACCGCGCAGAAAACCTCCTGTTGCGCGCCAGCCGGTTGAACAGGCTCGGCCGCTTTCAATTGGAAGCCGCCATCCAGTCCGTCCACTGCGACCGCCGCAAGACCGGCGCGACCGACTGGCATGCCATCACACAACTCTACGAAGGCTTGCTGCAAATGGCCCCCACGAGAGGCGCGGCGGTGGCGCAAGCAGCAGCCGTAGGCGAAGCCTATGGCGCGCAGGCCGGCCTCAGAGCGCTGGACCGCATCAAACCGGAGGCCGTGACAAACCATCAGTCCTACTGGGCCACGCGCGCGCACCTGCTGGCCACGAGCGACCCCATCGCGGCCAAACTGGCCTATGAGCGAGCGATGGAACTGACGGAGGATCAGGCAATCAGAGTTTTTCTAAGGGGTCGGATGGCCAAGGTTTGACTGTGAGTGCCGCGTGATCGGCGCCAGACCTAAGGCGAGCGTGACAGATCCTCAAACCCGCCTATCATCCCCTACCGCAGCGAGGCGCAGAACCTCTGAATGCGTTCGCAGCTGTCCGTCAGCGCTTCTGTGCTTGTGGCGTATGAAATGCGGAAATTTGGCCCCAGTCCAAACGCGGACCCGGGCACCACCGCCACACCTTCTTGCTCCAACAGCGCATCGACGAAATCGAAATCGGTCTCGATCACCTTACCGTCTTCAGTCTTCTTGCCGATCAGCCCGGCGCAGGACGGAAACACGTAGAACGCGCCATCGGGAGATGGGCACTCAATGCCCGGCGCTTGGTTCAACATGGAGACCACAAGATCGCGCCGCGCTTCAAACACGGCCTTGTTGCTCTCGATAAACTCCTGCGGCCCGTTCAGCGCTTCGACAGCCGCCCACTGCGTGATTGAAGACGTGCCGGACGTCTGTTGCCCCTGGATCATGTCCATGGCTTTGATCAGTTCCAGCGGCCCGCCGGCATATCCCAAGCGCCAACCAGTCATCGCATAGGCTTTGGAGACACCGTTCATGGTGAGCGTGCGGTCGTAGAGCTCCGGCTCCACCTGCGCAGGCGTACAGAACGTGAAATCGCCATAGACGAGATGCTCGTACATATCGTCGGTCAGCACCCACACCTGGGGGTGGCGCAAGAGCACGTCGGTCATCGCTTTCAATTCGTCCCACGTATAGGCCGCGCCGGACGGGTTGGACGGTGAGTTGAACATAAACCATTTGGTGCGCGGCGTGATCGCGGCTTCCAGCGCCTCCGGCGTCACCTTGAAATTGCTTTCCGTGGTGGTCTCCACATAGACGCTCTCGCCGCCACAGATCGCCACCATCTCGGGGTAACTCACCCAATAGGGCGTGGGGATGATCACCTCATCGCCGGGGTTCAGCGTGGCCATGAAGGCGTTGAACAGGATCTGTTTGCCGCCCGTGCCCGCGATGATTTGCGCTGGCGAATAGGTCAGCCCGTTTTCGCGCTTAAACTTCGCCGCAATCGCCTCGCGCAATTCGATGATACCGGCAACGGCGGTGTATTTGGTCTCGCCCCGGTTGATCGCGTCGATGGCGGCCTGTTTCACGTTATCGGGCGTATCAAAATCCGGCTCCCCGGCACCAAGGCTGATGACGTCCATCCCCTGCGCCTTCAACTCCCGCGCCTTCTGGCTAACGGCAATCGTCGCTGAAGGTTTTACGCGCGAAAGCAAGTCGGCAAGAAACGCCATGGAACCGGTCTCCAATTGGACAAAAAACGGGGTCAAAAAAGCCCCCACAAAACGCCGCGGAACCTAGGCCCGAGCGCCGCAAAGTGCAAGCGGGTAACAAAGGAAACCCAAGCACCAAAGACAAGCCAACCTCATCCTGAGGAGCGCCAAAGGCGCGTCTCGAAGGGCGAGGTTGGTGGGTTCAGGATACCCTCACCGCAGCCGGAACCGATTGCGCAGTGCCAACAAGAAGAGAAACAGCAAAATACCACCGATGATGGATTGGATGACGGAAAAGAAGATCAACAGATCCACCGTTCCAGTGCTGAACCCAAGCCCGTCATATATGCGTTGGTAGCTGCTTACATACTCAGTTGGACTGCTAGTGAAACGAAACAGCGAACCCACCAGCGGAAGCGTGGATTTTGCAGAAAACAGAGCCGCAAACCAAGCCATCCCGTCGATAGCAGGCTCAGCATAGCGCCCCAAGGACAAGACAGTGATCGCTGCATACAAAAAGAAGAACGAGATAAAACTGGCCGCAAGCGCAGCCAAAGGCCTCAAAAAGCTCTGTCCAAAGAGCGATAATCGCCAATAAAGCGTGCTGAACAACAATCCAGAGACTGTAGTCGTCTCCACCCCGCGTTTGGCCATCATCTCATAGGCAAAAAACTCGCCCGCTTTTTCATGATCATTCGCTTGCTCCGCCATCGCCTTGAGGGCGCGGTATCGCGCCACATCTTCCTTATCGAGGCCCACTTGAAAAGGTGGGCACTTTGAAGCGGGTTTAATACTCTTTAGAAAGTCGGGCTGCAAATGCCCTTCGCGTGCATGGGCCACCGCTTGCGGATCGCGCACCATCTCCGGCGCAGGTACCTCCATATTCGCGACCTCCGGCGGGCGGTCGAGCTTTGCATAGCGAAAATCCGGCACCCGCGCGAAGGATGATCCGGCAAAAGACGCAACTTCACCCACTTTCAACTGGGTGAAATCCACCCATGAGCCGAAGGCACAATTGACGAAAATCGAACCGTCAACAACCATGGCGGAAGCAGCCATGGTTGTTGCTGGATGGAACTTTGCGCCCATGAAATAGACGTTCCCTTGCCCGAACTCTGCGTCGCTGAAGGAGACGTTCCCTTGCCCGAACTTTGCTCCGCTGAAGTAGACGTCCCCTTTCCCGAACTTTGCACCGTTGAATGAGACGACCCCTTTCCCGAACTTTGCGCCGAAGAAGGAGACGTTCCCATTCCTGAACTCTGCACCGCTGAAGGTGACGTCCCCTTCCCCGAACTTTGCGCTGCCGAAGTAGACGCCCCCATCCCCGAACTCTGCACCGCTGAAGGAGACGTTCCCATTCCTGAACTCTGCACCGCTGAAGGTGACGTCCCCTTCCCCGAACCCTGCGCCGCTGAAGGAGACGTTCCCTTGCCCGAACTCTGCATCCCTGAAATAACTTGAGCATGGGAAAGAGAACCGAGAAAAGTTCTTGGCGCCATCTTGAAAACGATGACGATCAAAACGGATTGCATACCGTGCACGTACAGTCTTTCGACACTCGTCATCATCCACCGTCGCTAGCGCAGCTTCGAAAGCCTCGACGCGTGCAGTCCATTCCTCGCGGTTGAGCAACCAACCGGCATTCTGCGCAACGATACGCTTTTGATCCTCCGTGAGCAGCGTCTCCGCTTCCCAAGGCTCAGGCCACGCTTCACCCTCAGGCCGTTCTTTCAGCCAATCCCTGAACTCCTCAAACGGATCATCCGCCATTGCTCACCCAACCCCCCGTCATTGCCGGGCGTGTCCCGGCAATCCATGCTGCTGAGTCCAGATCATGGATTGCGCGGCCAAGCCACGCAACAAGGTCCCAAACAAAGCAGAACGCGCCCAGACAAATGTGAAAATTCTGTGACCTTTCGCCAATAAGCGGCGTGTAAATTTGCCGCAGGGGTAAATATATGCCTATCCTCACGGGTTGAAGGACAGACTGTCCTTTTCGAGGGAGGAATAATAATGGGTGTTAAACCTGCACTAACGGAGCTGCCCATAGCGACCGCCGATAGCGGTTTCTACAGCGGCTTCAGTCACATCGTGACGATTTGTTCAAAACTGCTGATCGGCGGCCTTGTTGTTTGGGCAATCGCATTTCCGGAGCAATCCGGCGCGGTTTTGAATGGAATCAACAGCTTCATTTTGGCGTCTTTTGCCACCTGGTACATCTGGTCCGTGGCACTGTTCGTCATCATCTGTCTGGGCCTTGCCATTTGGCCGTCCGGGGGGCGGCTGAAACTGGGGCAACCGGAAGACAAGCCGGAGTTCTCCAATTTCTCATGGTTCTCCATGATGTTCGGCGCCGGTATCGGCGTTGGCATGTTGACGTGGGCGGTGGCCGAGCCGGTCTACCATTTCAACAACAATCCGGAGGTCATTCAGGGTCTCACCACCGGTGGTGCTGCCGACAATGTGCGCATGGCGTATAAGTGGTCGTTCCTGCACTGGGGCTTGGGGGCTTGGGCCTGCTACGCCATCGCCGGTCTGGCGCTTGGCTTTTTCAGCTACCGTCGCGGCCTGCCACTTACCATGCGTTCGTCTTTGACACCGCTGTTCGGTGACAGACTATCCGGCACCATGGGCCATGTGGTCGATATTGTCGCCGTGGTGGCCACCATATTGGGGGTCGCGCAAACGCTCGGCTTCGGTGTGGAACAGTTCGTATCCGGCCTTACCCGCATCGGCGTTGGCGGCCTCGTCAACGAAGGTGGCACGGCCAACACGATGGGGATCTTGGTGGCCATTGTGATCATCATGACCGCATCCACCCTGTCGGCCCTGTCCGGTGTAGGCAAAGGCATTAAATGGCTGTCGAACATCAACATGGTGCTCAGCATCGCGTTGCTGACGTTCTTCCTGTTGTTCGGTTCCACATTCTTCGGCCTGCAAGCCCTGTTTGTCGGCGTCTGGGATTACATCATCGCGCTACCGGCGATGAGTTTCACGGTGTGGAACAGTGATGGAAACGCCGAAAGCGTGGTCTCGAAACTGTCGTCCTGGCAGGGAAGCTGGACCGTCTTCTATTGGGCTTGGTGGATCGCGTTTGCGCCCTTCGTGGGCCTGTTCCTGGCCCGCATTTCCAAGGGTCGTACCATCCGCGAATTCGTGCTCGGCGCGATGATCGTTCCATCGCTGATGTGCTTTGTGTGGTTCACATGGGCCGGTGGCACCGCCATCGATCTGACCATGGACCAAGTAGCAGCCGGAACCATCGAGACCGTCAAGGACGGCCCGATCTTCAAGGCACCGGACGGTGACAAAATATTTGCGATGACAGCTTTGATGCTGGAGCCGATTTCGCAAGTCTTGTCCTGGCTGATGGCCGTCATGATCGTGGTACTGCTGATGACCTATCTGGTCACAACGGCGGACTCCGCGGTCCTGATCGTCAACACCATCAACGCCGCCGGTGACGAAGGTCCAAAGGCCCGCCCGCACATCCTGTTTTGGGGTGTCGCCTTGGGGGCCGTGGTGGCTGCACTGCTGCTTGTGGGTGGCCTCAAGGCCATTCAAACGGCCATGGTGATCGGCGCCCTGCCCTTCTCGGTGGTGATGGTGTTGCAGTCCATCGCCATCATCAAAGCGATCTACAATGACGGTCGCCGCGAAAAGGCGGGCATGGAAACCACGGTCAGCACCGCTCCCGCGGAGTAAGGCTCAAACAACAAAAGCCCACCCCGGATGTGCAGCATCCGGGGTGGGCTATTTTTTTGTGCTGTAGCGGTTTCGGCAGAGCCGGACCTCACACAAGTTCCATCAACATGCCTTTTTCATAGGCGGCCAGCCCTTCAAAATCCTCAGCTTCCACCTGTTGCACCCATTCCGGGTTGGCGATCAGTGCCCGACCCACGGCAACCAGATCGAACTCGTCCCGCTCCATACGCTCTGTCAGTTTATCGAGACTGGCAGGCTGGGCTTCTTGGAAACCGGCCTTGGGGTCCGTGGGCAAAAACTCGGCATTCAGCCCAACGCTGCCAACGGTGATGGATGGTTTGCCGGTCAGTTTTTTGGCCCATCCGGCAAGGTTCAAATCGCTTCCTTCAAACTCCGGCTCCCAGAACCGGCGTGTGGAGCAGTGGAAGATATCGACACCCGCATCGGACAAGGGCTGTAGGAAGGCGGCCAGCGCTTCCGGTGTTTCCACCAACCGCGCCTCATAGTCTTGCTGCTTCCACTGCGACCAACGAAAAATGATGGGATAATCCGGTCCGACAGCGGCCCGCACGGCGGCAATCACTTCAATCGCATAGCGGGATCGCACGGCGAGATCACCGCCATAGCCATCCTCGCGCTGGTTGGTACCGTCCCAGAAAAACTGGTCAATCAGATAGCCATGGGCGCCGTGGATTTCGACGGCGTCGAAACCTACCGCTTTGGCGTTGGCGGCGGCGTCCGCATAAGCGGCGACGGTCTCGTCAATGTCGACCTGCGTCATGGCGTGGCCGGTCACCTTTCCCGGTTTGCCCATGCCGCTGGGGCTGTAGCCGGGCGTATCGCCTCCCGGCTCAATGCCCGGACGGCGCACGCCCCCCACATGCCAGATTTGCGCGGCAATCTTGCCGCCCTCACCATGCACGGCTTCCACCACGCGCTGCCAACCCGCCAACGCCTTCTCGCCATGGATGGCAGGCACATTGGGATAGCCGGACGAGGCCACATGCCCGATGATCGTCCCTTCCGTAAGGATCAGCCCCACGCCACCGGCGGCGCGGCGGCGGTAATATTCCACCACTTTGGAGTTGGCCACATTGCCGGGGGAATAGCTGCGCGTCATGGGCGCCATGATGATACGGTTTTTAAGCTGCAAGTTGCCGCCATCAAACGGGCGAAACAAGGTCTGTGTGGAGCTCATGAAATGTCTGCTTTCAAAACCTCTGGAGATGGAGAGTTAGGAAGCGAGAGGCCAAGCCACCAGTCCTAAAGTTCACCGTCGTTTTTGCGGACCAAAGCCGAATATGGGATGAGCGGCCAAACACCACGCGAGGCCACACGATGATCACGCTCTATTCCATGCCGTCCTCCGGCAATTCCTACAAAGTGCGCTTGCTGCTTGCGCAACTGGGCATCTCTTATCGCCATATCGCGTCGGAATATGCGGGCGACGATACGCTGACCCGCACCGAAGGTTTTCGCGCCAAAAACCCCACCGGCAAAGTGCCCTTGGTGGAGTTTGAGGACGGGTCACATCTGTCAGAATCCAACGCCATCCTGCATTATTTTGGCGAGGGAACCGCGCTAGTGCCGCAGGACCAGCTCACCCGTGCCCGCATGTATCAGTGGATGTTTTTTGAACAGAATTTCCATGAAAGCAGCGTCGCCGTGGGCTGCGCCATCTACCGCTATCCCGACCGCCCGATGGACCGCTCACCGGAACGCCTCGCCGCCCTTCTGGAAGCGGGCCACTCGGCGCTGGACGTGATGGAAACGCAATTGCTCAGAACACCGTTCCTCACTGGCCACGCCTACACCCTCGCCGACATCTGCCTCTACGCCTACACCCACTCCGCAGAAGGAGGCGGCTTCGACCTGCAATCCCGTCCAGGCATTATGGCATGGCTGGAAAGGGTTGCTGCACAAGAGGGCCACGTCACACTAGACTGGCTGCCGGACTAAACTGACCGCTGACCAGCGGCTCGGAGCTTGATGTTGACGTGCCGAACGCGCCCTAGCTCAACTCCGCCACAAACTGTTGCAGTTTCATCATGGCGGGCATCGAGTTGTCTCGCATCCTTTGGATGATGGCGCGTTTTTCGGTGTCGCTTTCGGGGATGCCGCGCACCATTTTGGCGAACCCGTCGAGGCGGTTGTTTTCCAGCCAAGACCTCAGTTCAGGATCGCGGGACCATTGGTACTGGTTCATCATGAAGGGCACCATGATGCGCACCCAATCCGTGTCATGGTTGGGCAAAGGCACCACGCCGCACAGCTGGTTTTTCTCAGCGTCCGTCTCTCTCGTCGCCTCAACATGCGCCACGACAGACGCGCTGAACACCGGCTGGTAGGACCGCACTGTCTGCGGAGTGATCAGCCTGCCCTGAAAGATCGGCTTGGTGGCCAGGTTCATGATCGCACTGGCGGAACAATCCACATGCAGCGTGTTGGGCGTTGCGGGAACGGTACCATCTTCGAGCACAATCTCGTCGGTGATGAGCGCTTTCACACGGCCCATTCGGATGACATTATTGATGCGCCGCAGTTCTGTCAGTTCCGCTTGGCTGATCGTCGCGCCATGGAACATTTTAGGCGTCACATCAGGGTCCAAGCGCAGCAGCACGCCAGAACGCTCCAACCGGTCAAACAGATCCGGGATGGACTGCGCCTGCGCGATTGCTTCCATCTGTGCGGCTTGCGCGCCTATGGTGCTGCTGAAAAACGCTTCCCCTGGCTGGGTGTTTTGGCGGTCGATCAACCACCCGTCCCGCGGCATGATCCAGCGGATGTGGTCCGGGTCAACGCCCCGCTCCAACAGGTAAAGGCATGCATCCATGCCGGTCTTGCCACCACCCACCACAACGATATCGTCGGGGAATTCGGATCGGGACGCCAAATCGTTCACCGGCACAAAATCAACATCTTCGGCGATCTCAAAACTTGGGGTGTGATTGGCCGGAACCGTGTTTTGCAGATAGGTGGCATCCACCACCCGGTCCGCCTCCACAACGGTTTCTATGCCATCGACCAAAGAGCGGAACCGCAACTCGCCATCAAAATCACCCACAAAGTCTGACTGAGGAAAATACTGAACACGACCCGACGGCAAAAACCGCTCTTCCATGAGACCGTCGTAATAAGCAGTGATTTCCGGTAATGTGGCGAGATGCGCGAGGCCCTGGTTGAGACCCTCGCTTTCCAATCCGGGTTTTGAAAGCTCCCGCGACGGAACACCGTAAAAGGCAGACGGCTGGTGCAATTTCACAAACGGATAAGCGATGTTCCAATGCCCGCCCGGTTTTGAATGGCGGTCGACGATGATCATGGTCGCATCGCCGTCGGACAGCAGCGTATCAGCAAAAGCCAGACCGACTGCCCCCGCTCCAACAAAGAGATAATCCGCCTTCAGCGTTTCGGCCATGAAATCTTCTCCAAATACGGCGGAGAGCAAAGCTTAAAGGTCGAGGCGCCTGTGGACAATCGCAAATGGCATAACTGCTGTTAACCCTTTGTTAACTATATATCTTAACTTCGCCTTAATTTATCCGCGTTGGCACCATTTTCGCTCGGTACAGATAGTGTCTAGGCGCGGTGTCATCAGAAAACCGACGCATACCAAAACACAATCAACAGGCGCTGCAGGGGTGGCAGCGCGGGCTGGGAAACAATGACGTTGAACACACAAGCAAAAGCCCATCGGCTTTCCAAAACGGCACGCAACGAGATGCGCAACCAGACGAGCATCTTGGCAACCGCCACCTTGATCGCCATTGCTGTAGTCGGCCTGCTGGCCGTAGTCGCTTTGCCACTGCCTTTGGCTTAAGCGCACAACCCTGTGGTCCAAGGCCTAAACCGCCTGACCGCGTGCGCACTTGACGATTGATCAGAACCGGCGCACCTCCGGTTCATGAAAAAGATATTGAAAGCGCTCGCTCTGTTGATCTTGGTGGGCGCAATTGCGTTTGGGATTGCGGCCATGTTCGGATTTGAAAAGATTTGGCGCATGGCCGGACCTGCCGATTTGGGGCCTGTAGTTTGGGAAGGTCTGTCAAAAGGCCCGAAACCAAACCAAGGTCTGGTCTGCCCCAAAGGCCTCTGCAAAGAAGCGGATATGGACCTGGAAAGCCCGGTCTATGCCGTGGATGCGGCGGGGCTTAAAGCGGCGATCTTAAAGGCCGCAAACGCGGAACCCAGCATCAAACGGGTGGATGATGAAACTGACGAGAACGAGTTGCGTTTCGTCACGTACTCACCGCTTATGCGCTTCCCTGATACGACCCGCGTCCGCATCATATCGGTCGATGAAACATCATCGACCCTGGCCCTGTATGCACAGGCGCAAGTCGGTCAAAAGGACTTCGGCGCCAATCTAGCGCGGCTTAAGCGATGGCTGCGCCAGCTCAAACCTCTTGAGGCAACAGCAGACTAAACCGTAAAGCCGTTCTGGAAACACTCACGCAACACTATTGCGGCAGTGTAACCCGCACCATCAACCCGCCCAAATCGCTTTCGCCTAGCGCGATATTGCCACCATGGGTGTGGGCAATGTCCAAGGCGATTGAGAGGCCCAACCCGATACCGCTCTCGTCTTGGTTGCGCGCCTCGTCCAATCGCACAAACGGCTTAAAAACGTCATCACGTTGTTCTGCCGGAATGCCGGGGCCATCGTCATGCACCTCAATGGTAAGGTGCTTTCTACGCCGTCGGGAGCGCACTTCCACACGGTCCGCATAGCGCACCCCGTTCGAGACGAGGTTCGACACCAAACGGCCAAACGCGACAGGCCGTACACTGGCTTCTAAGTCACCGTCGTGGCTCATCTTAACCGATTTGCCGTGCAACGCCGCCTGCGCCGTGATGCGTTCCAGCGTTTGCGGAACGGAGATCGAGCTGGCCGCCTCTCCCGTGTCCCCCCGGGCAAAGTCAAGATAGCCCTGCAGCATGTCCTGCATATCATCCACATCGCGGGTCAGATCTTTGAGGTCGTTGGCTGTAGGCTTCATCGCCAGTTGCAACCGAAACCGTGTCAGCACAGTGCGCAAATCGTGGCTTACACCGGCGAGCATGGCCGTGCGCTGGTCCAGCGCCCGTTCGATCCGGTTGCGCATTTCCAAAAATGCCACGGTTGCCCGCCGCACTTCCGCAGCACCGCGCGGCTGCAAAACGTCTTCACCGCCTTGCCCTTTACCAAACCGCTCCGCCGCCTCGGCAAGCGTCTGGATAGGGCGGATTTGATTGCGCAAGAACAAAACCGCAATCAGAATTAAGACGGCGGCCGTCGCCACCATCCAAATCATAAAAATATGCGTATTCGACGCGTAGGCTTGGCTGCGCCTTACAAACACCCGCATCACCTGCTCTTCCAGCTTGATACGGATTTCCAGCAGGTCGGAATTGCCCACCGTATCGATCCAAAACGGCTTGCCCACATTGGTCGTAAGCTGTGCCGACAAGGCCGTATCCAAGATCGAAAAAAATGGCTTGGGCGCAGGCGGCGGCAGGTCGGCATCGGGCAGCAAGCGCACTTGGAGACCAAAACGCTCCGAGGCAATTCGGCTAATCGTCTCAAATTCAGGGTCTTGCGGGTAGGTTTCGATCACGTCCACCAGGCCCGAAATGTCACGCACAACTGCTGCGGAAAGGCGGGTGGTCACAGATTGCCAATGGCGTTCCATAAACACGGTGGCAACGACGGTTTGCAGCAAAATCATCGGCGCAACGATGATGATTAGAGACCGGCCAAAAAGCCCGGTGGGCATCATGCCTGCAAGCGTGCGATTGACGCGCCAAAGGAACCGGCGACGCCCGCGGCTTAGTCCGGACCGGGTCGTGTCTTTGCGACTGGTTTCAGGCGCGCTTGGGCTGTCGGTAGCAGTCGCAGCGTCATCGATAAGTCCCTGATCAGCCAAACGAGCCCCGATGCGGTTGCGCCAACCGCAAACGCGATCTGGCTATTCGATATGCAGTCGGTAGCCTATGCCGCGCACCGTTTGGAGCCAAGTGGGAGCGGCAGGATCTTTCTCGATCTTGCGCCGCAGCCGGTTGATCTGCACGTCCACAGTCCGCTCATTGGCAGACGCATCCGGCCCGCACAATTCGTGACGGGGCACGACTTCTCCGGCATTCAACGCAAACAGGTTCATGATGTCCCGCTCCCGTTCCGTCAGGCGAACAACCTCCCCGTCGCGCTTCAACTCGCGGGAGATAACAGAGTAGGTATAGGGACCAAAAAGCACCTTCTCGACGTTCACGCTTTCTTCGACATAGGTCCGGCGCAGGATGCTGTTAATGCGCAGTAAAAGCTCGCGGGGGTCAAAAGGTTTGCCCAGATAATCATCAGCCCCAGCTTCAAGACCGGTGATACGGGCTTCCGTTTCTCCAAGCGCCGTCAGCATCAAAACAGGGACGTTCAGGTCTTGGCGGATACGACGGGTGAAATCTGTGCCCCGTTCGCCGGGCATCATCACGTCTACAATCAACAGATCAAAAGAGAGGCCGGTCATTTTGCGGGTGGCTTCGGCAGCGCTGGCCGCCGTGGTTATACGAAAACCCTGCTCCACCAAAAACCGGGACAACAAATCACGGATGCGGTTGTCATCGTCAATGACCAACACATGATAGGCGTTGTCGTCAAAACGATCCGAAGGCACCGGCACGCCCTCCTCAGCCGTGTCTATCGTCTGGGTGTCCATGGGTTCACCATCCTTTTGTCCAGTGTTGCTGCGGCTTCACGCAATGCACACTAGCTTTCTTGCGACAGCGTCAAGCCTTCCACAAGCGCACGCTCCTCCGGCTCGATAAGACCAAACAGGAACGCTTCAATCATGGCGCGGTCCTGGCCCTCAATGCCTTCCAGCGATGCCCGCAAGCGGCGTGACTGCCTGCGCGTCAGTTCAACGGAAAGATTGCGGCCTTTTTGAGTGGGATAGAGCAAACGTTGCCTGCGATCCTGAGGCCCCGCTTGCTGAACCAGCAGTCCCGCTTCCACCAATTGGCGCAGCACGGGACCGAGGCTCTGTTTGGTAATGCGCAAAATCTCAAGCAGTTCAGCAACGGACAAGCCCGGATGACGGTTGACGAAGTGCAACACCCGGTGGTGCGCGCGGCCAAACTTGTATTTTTCCAGAAGTTGGTCGGCGTCCCCCACAAAATCGCGATAGGCAAAGAACATCAGTTCCACCAACCGGAAGTCCAAACCGTCACCGCCCATCGGCGCTTCGCGCACCGGCGCAGTCGCATCGACGCCTACACGAGCGCCATCAGTGTCGCGGTCTACTTCTGATTGCTCAACGGGAGCCATCGCAGCGTGGGAGGTTGGGGCGGCCATAAAGGCTCCATACACAATAGGCGGGTCGGACGCACCAAACATCCGATGAAACACATGCTGGGCGCTCAGAAATTTATGTCAGGGACATTGACATAAATTTCCATCCCATCATAGTGCAGCCTCCTTGATAGAGGTCGGCAACCGCCGATTCAACACAGGGCCAATTCAAGTTCACTGAAAGCGCTGGCTTCTCGCTGCGAAAATGGAGAAGTGCCGCGCTCTACGGAGGTTAAGACTATGGCAGGCGTTCCTTTCGACCAACTGGATGGTGACATCTGGTACAATGGCGAGTTTGTCGGATGGAAGGATGCCCAGGTGCACGTGCTCACCCACGGCCTGCACTATGCAAGCTCCGTATTTGAAGGCGAGCGCGCCTATGGTGGTGAGATCTTTGAACTGACCAAACACACAGAGCGTCTCCATAAATCCGCGGAATATCTCGGCTTTGAAATTCCCTACTCAGTGGAAGACATTGACGAGGCGTGCCGCGAGACTTTGAAGCGGCAGGGATTGAAAAACGCCTATATTCGTCCCGTCGCTTGGCGCGGCAGTGAGATGATGGGCGTATCGGCGCAAGCCAACCGCATCAATCTGGCCATCGCCGTTTGGGATTGGCCGTCATACTTTGATCCGGCAGAAAAAATGAAAGGCATTCGCCTCGACATCGCGGAATGGAAACGCCCGGACCCGGCAACCATTCCGTGCAAGTCCAAGGCTGCCGGCCTTTACATGATCTGCACTCTTTCCAAACACGCTGCAGAGGCGAAGGGCTTTGCTGACGCTATGATGTTCGACTACCGTGGCCGCGTTGCGGAATGCACGGGTGCCAACGTGTTCTTCACGAAAGACGGTAAGCTGCACACGCCGACACCGGATTGTTTTTTGGACGGCATTACCCGCCAAACGGTGATCAGGTTGGCTAAAGACAGGCAAATCGAAGTCGTGGAGCGAGCCATTATGCCCGAAGAGATGGCAGAGTTTGAAGAGTGTTTCATCACCGGTTCTGCAGCAGAAGTGACCCCGGTCTCCGAAATCGGACCTTACAACTTTGCCCCAGGCCACATCAGCCAAGCGATGATGGATGACTACATGAGCGCCGTCACACCGTCCTAACCCGAAAAATCTGTTAACCTTACGGAAGATTCAACCCGCTTCCACCCCGTATCGGCTGTCTTTCGTTTGACACGCCGCGTTACCAAAGGGTTAATCACGCAGGTCCGCGCGGGGTGGACTGTTGTTTTTTGGAGGGACTATAGAATGATGGATCTTATTATGCAGTTCGGCGTACCGATCGTCACCGGTATCATCGGTGGTGGAGCGGTCGGGCCTTTGCTCAAAAATGCTGCCATGGGCATGTTGCCCAAGCTGTTGGCAGGCGGCGTTGGTGGTCTAGGCGGTGCAGCGGCACTGGCCGGTCCGCTGGCTACAATGGTGAGCGGCGGTGATCCAACTGCGGGTTTCGACATCGGTTCTTTGGTCGGCGGTGCTGTTGGTGGTGGTGCCGGTGGCGCCGTGTTGATCGGCATCGTGGGCACCGTCATGGGCGCCATGAACAAGTCATAAGTCTTGGCAGCCACGTGCTGCTTTGACTGCTATTGAGACGGGCGATCATCACGATCGCCCGTTTTTTTATCTTTTTGGGACTGCCCAAACAGGTCACAACCTCGGTCACTTTTAAGCGGAGACGCCGTCATGTCCAAACTCAATATCGGCATCATCCCGGTCACGGATTTTCAGCAGAACTGCACTCTGTTGTGGGACGAAGACACAATGGCGGGCGTCGTCGTGGACCCCGGTGGCGAGATCGAAAAAATCCAAGCGGCCATCGAACAAGTTGGCATCAAGGTCGAAGCCATCTGGCTCACCCACGGACACATCGACCACGCGGCTGGCGCGATGGACCTCAAAGACGCCTTGGGTGTTGAGATCATCGGCCCGCATAAAGATGACGCTTCACTGCTGGGCGGTCTTGAGCAGCAGGCGCAAATGTTTGGGCTTTCGGGAAAAGTGCGCAATTGCGTGCCGGACCGTTGGCTTGACGAAGGTGAAACGCTCTCCATTGCTGGACACACTTTTGAAGTATTCCATTGCCCCGGCCACGCCCCGGGCCATGTGGTGTTTTATAACGCGGACGATCACTTCGCCCATGTAGGCGATGTGTTGTTCTCCGGCTCTATAGGGCGCACAGACCTGCCGGGTGGTGACCACGAAACCCTCATCACCTCAATCAAAAGCAAGCTCATGAAATGGCCGGACGACGTGAACTTCATCTGCGGTCACGGGCCGGACAGTTCTATCGGCAAAGAACGGGCCACCAATCCGTTTCTGAAATAGGCCGGTTCAAGGCGTTTAAAGCCAAATTTTGCTATGGCACTCAACAACAAAAAAAGCCGGAGAGAACGCGTGCCTCTCCGGCTTTTTCCATAATGCAGTCAGTGTGTTCTACTGAACAGCTTTTTCAATCTCGGCTTCCAGCAATGCGTATTCGCGGCACTCGGTGCCACAGCGCATAGCAATTTCTTTGAGTTGCGCGCGGGCTTTGTCAATTTGGCCAAGCTGCAAATAGGCCTCGCCCATATACTCACGCACCAGCGTGTAATTTGGATCTATGGCGAGAGCGGCCTGATAGTAGGTCAGTGCCTCTTCCACGCGGCCCAGTTTGCGGGTGGCAAAACCTCTGTAATTGAGAATGCGAGGCGCTGATTGGTCAGCCGCCAAATCAAGCATGGTTAAAGCTTCATCGTACCGACGCTCGAAAGCCAATTCGCGGGCGGTCTGGAACAAATCCTCATCGCTCAGGTTCGATGACTTCTTGGCCGCTTTGCACTTTTTGGCACGGCGATCCCACGCAAATCCTTTTTTGCACTTGGGTGTGGTCACCGTTGTGCTGTCACCGCCACCGGCTGCGAGAGTGGGAGAAGTTGCAACCGGCGTGATCAGCAGGGCCAAGCCCAACGCTGGTGCAACAAGAGCGGGTGCGAAAGAGCGGGGGCTGAGTGTCATGAGAATCTCCAAAAATTCCAAAATGAGGCGGCTGATGAGCCATCGAGTGTAAATCGAAAACACCAGCGTTATGTAAGCCATAAACACCATCGATTTGTGTCAAGTATACGGATACCACCCGTACAATGGTTTCAGTGTGTCATTGCGCACATTTTCCTTCAGGCGGCGCGGAGTGAAAATGTGATGGGGCATAAGTAGCAATATTCCGCACAGCGCGATGCACAAACCTGATCACGTTTGATAGAGCGACACAGCAGCGCCCCATTGGTAAACGCCACGTTGCCGTCTCAATCCACACAAGAAATCAAGATCTAAAACACGATGTCGCGCACCACCGCCAATCTTCTTTTGCTCTTGGCCGGTCTGGCGTGGGGCGGTGGCTTCATTGCTCAATCCACCGCCATGGACTCAATCGGCCCTTTCTTGTTTTTGGGACTTCGGTTCTGCCTGGCATCACTTGCTCTGGTCCCGTTTGTGATCTGGGAAGCACGGCGCAGCGATGCAAAACCACTGTCTACAACGCACGTACGTTCGCTCGCTATGGCGGGTATCGTGTTCTTTGCAGCGATGGCTCTCCAGC
>JBCBYZ010000184.1:0-4525 GCA_039815595.1 Pseudomonadota bacterium
ACGCCAGTTTAGCTGCTGAGCCTAACGATTAGCTCGGTTTCACAATCAAAAAAATCCGGGCGGGGCCGTTCAGCGCGGCGATTGAGTGGGGCACATCAGCGGCGTAGCGAGCGATGTCTCCGACACCTATTTCTTCGCTCTTGGTATCGGAGGTTACCTTAACCCGTCCTTCCAACACGGCGAGTTGTTCCATCGAACCGCGGGCGTGGGGGGCGCTGTTGAGTGTGCCGTTCGTTTCGAACCGTATGTCATAAACCTCATGCCCGCCCGCTTCTTCCGGTGGAGAAAGGATGGATATGGAGCACCCTGTGCCCATGTTTTCTATGGTGGGAACTTGCGATGCCTTGAGCACTGTTATGGTGCTTCGGTTTTCCTTCGCTTCCAAGAGGCCGGCAAAATCCACATTGAGGGCGCGGGTCAGGTTCCAAAGCGTCGCAATGGTCGGGCTGCTCTGGCCGCGTTCAATCTGGCTTACCATTGAGCGCGAAACGCCACTGAGATTGGCAACCGCATCCAACGACAGTCCCTGCGTCTTTCGCGCCTCCTTGAGCCGCAAAGGCAGGGCCTTCAAAACATGATCATTCGTTTCCGCCATATTGGAAAGCTATGGGATGAATCGCGGAAATGCAAAGTCCGGCGACTTTCCGAGTGGGGTCATCCTGTGCCGGTGATTTGGCTATCCCATCGTGGCATGGAAGCGCCTCGCGTTCGAAACCATAAGTGGAGCGCTGTAGTTTGTTTTGCTGTTGACACAGACGTGCAATGTGCTGGGGGGAGTACAAAACCAACTCCTTCAGCTGACACTTTGACAACAGTTTCATCACGATTACTCCTCATCGATGAGGAGCATCGCGATGCCCTCGGGGTTGAGCCCTAGGGACTCAACAAGCATAGCTTTGATGCTGAATTGGTCAAATCTGGCTCGGATTTAATCGGTTTCATAGTGGTTATACGAAGATCTAGGGAGGCATTTGGGTCAGTTAATTCTGCACAAACTGAACCACTATGAACCATAGCATCACGCAGATGTAGGTGATCCAAAAGGTGGTCTTTAAAACCACGATGATAAAAAGATCAATGATATCAATAATTTGGAAAACTAAGTGGCTCCCCGTGCCGGATTCGAACCAGCGACCAATCGATTAACAGTCGATTGCTCTACCACTGAGCTACCGGGGAACGCGCACGCAGCATTACTGCGTTGCAGGGCTGTAGCAAAAGCGTTGGTGGCAGGGCAAGGGTTAAAAGCGAGGCATCAGGGCAAAAATGCGCATTGTTTTTCGGCCTTCGCTTTGTTGCCAAAGCCGGTCAATGCTCTGCGGGAACAAATGGTGGTTGCCCGCGCTTTCGATTGGTGCTGTTTGTTGGTGCGGCCACTGCGAACTCGGCAGCGCGATTTCTGTCTTAAAGCAGGGCTCTTTTACCCATGTCTTCGCATTTGCAAGAAAATCATACTTCTGAACCGGAAGTTCGTGCTGCAGACGGGCAGGCCTCATCTGTCCAGAGCAAGGTTCTAACGCAAAACTCAGCTTTTACGCGGGCGAGGGGCTATATGCCGAAGTCGCGGGCCGGTCGGATGGTAGTCGGTGCTGCGCTGGTGATTGGCGGGATATTTGGGTTTTTGCCAATTGTTGGCTTTTGGATGCTGCCGCTTGGTCTCCTGGTATTGTCTGTGGATTTCCCAACCATTCGACGTATCCGGCGCAGATGGCAGGTTCGTCTTGTGCGCTGGTGGAAGGAACGCAAAGAGGGTTGAAAAGCTATGCTTTCCGCGCCTGCGATATGCCTGAACTGTCTAGGGGTATGGAGGCCTCGCCCGGAATCGAACCGGGGTGCAAGGATTTGCAGTCCTCTGCGTAACCACTCCGCCACGAGGCCCCAACGAAGAAAGTGGTTATAGAACGGGGGTTTACAAAGCAAGAATGAAATCCGGTTTTTGCGTTATTCGGACAATCCTTTTTTTGTCCGAATAAGAGTTCACGTTTCACCCTTTTTGAACCGAGCTTTTGTGGCGCGGATCATCTTGATTTCAGTGTTTTTGTCGGCACCGCAGGCTCAAAGCCGATGCAAGACTTCACGGTTTTTCCCAATGGAATGCTACATTGGTTTGAGGTTGGCCTTGCGGACGGGGCAAATGTCGCTGTTGGCGTTGATTTTCCCGCTATGTGGGCTTAGCGAAACGGGCAGGTATAGGCTTGTTGGACTGCTATGGCAGTCAACGTGGGGCTTATGCCTTACCGTACTGTATGAGGGACACAGCGATGATCGATTATGCGCAGGCGCGGCGGACTATGGTGGACTGCCAGATCCGGCCGAATGATGTGACGGATTATCGTGTGCTGGAAGCCTTTATGGAGGTGCCGCGCGAGGTGTTTGTGTCCAGCGCGCAGAAGCCGCTGGCCTATATCGACGAAGATCTGCCGCTCTCCGGCACCGCTGAAAACCGCTATCTCATGGAGGCCATGAGCCTGTCGCGGCTTATTCAATTGGCAGATGTCAGCGCAGATGACTTTGTGCTCGATATCGGTTGCGCCACCGGATACTCCACCGCTGTTTTGTCCCGTCTTGGCAATTCCGTTGTCGGGCTTGAGGTGGATAAGGCGCTTGCGGATGAAGCAACGCGTCTTTTGATGGATCTTGGTTACAGCAACACGGCTGTGGTGACCGGACCGCTGGACAAGGGCTACCCAAAAGAAGCGCCTTTTGATGTGATCCTGGTGTCAGGCAGTGTGGACGCATTGCCGGATGTGTTGTGTGAACAACTGAGAGACGGTGGCCGTCTTGTGGTGGTTGAAGGGCGTGGCAATACAGGCGAAGCGCGCCTTTACACCAAGACAAACGGTGTTGTGTCTTCGCGTAGGGCGTTCAATGCGTCTGTAATGCCTTTGCCCGGCTTTGAGCGTGAGAGCGGTTTCGTCTTTTGAGGTGCATACCAGTTGGACCAGTCGAACTCTCTCTTAGGTATTTAGTTCTCTAGCACCGCAGCGCACGTGATCACGTTCGCAATTCGGGTTGCAATGGGTCTCCATTGGCCAAGTACCCAAGGCTAAGTGAAAACATTATAGTGGACAGGCGAATCACAGCGTTGTTTCGGCGTGGCGACGTTGGTTTGTAGGGGCGGGCGGCTTTGTGCTGTCCGTTGGAAGTGGTGCACGCTGGAGAGAACCCCATGACAGGCAAGGCCAACAACGCCGCCATCGATTTGCAAGCTGGCGCGGCGCGCCCGGATGCACCAGCTGTGTCCGAGCCGACGATGGAAGAAATTTTGGCCTCCATCCGTGAAATCATTTCGGACGATGAGCCGGATGATGGTTTGACGCCCCGTGAGCGCTACCAGCACCCAAGCGACGTTTCCAATACCAATGCACCTGCCACACCTTCTGTTGCGACTAAGCCTTCACCAGTTTCGCAAGGTAGTGTCCAAGACCGTGCCGAGGCCTTGAAAGCTGCGATTTCGTCGGCTGCAGCTCCGGCCCAAGCCTCGGTGGCTGTCACGCCATCCGCTGCTGTTGCAGCCGCGCCTGTTTCGTCTGTGCCTGTTTCCGCGCAAGCCAGCGGTGTGTCCGCTAGCACTGATGGCGACACGGACATGCTCGAGATAGAGCGGCTTGCAAACGCCATTCGCGCCCGTGAAGAGGGTGGTCAGCAGTCAACAAAGGCTGCGCCGGAGGTGAAGGTGGCCGCAACGGCCCATGTTCCTCCAATCAAAGCTGCACCTGTCAACCACGCTGCCCAGCCCCAGTATGCGCCCAGCGCACCTGTGCAGCCGGTTGCGGCGCCTCAGCCGGAAACGTCTGAAATTGCCGATTCCGTCGCCCGCATGATGTTGGATGAGCACGGCGATGAGTTACGGGCCGCGCTTTCAGATCTGATGCAGCCAGTAGTTCGCAAGTGGTTGGGGGATAATCTGCCGACCATGGTGGAGCGGCTGGTACGCGACGAGATTGAACGGGCATCGCGCGGTCGTTAATAGGCTAATGCTCCCCGTATAGCGGATGAAGCGTGCTCTGCGCTGTTCGCGCAATTGACTTGCGTCCGGCCTTTGGCTTTACAGCCTGCTGAACCGTACGCTTGGTATTCCAAACATTGATCGCTTTAGTCGTCCTTTCCTGAGACGCGGTGTGTGATTTGCGGGTATGGCAAGCCAAACCAAACAGCCAGACCCATGCTTGATAAGACCTATGATGCCGCCGCCGTTGAACCCCGCATAGCCAAAGCGTGGGAGCATGCGGACGCTTTTGCCGCCGGTGCCGGCGCGAAGCCAGACGCGGACCCGTTTTGCATCGTGATCCCGCCGCCCAACGTCACCGGTTCGCTGCACATGGGGCACGCGCTCAACAACACGCTGCAAGATATTTTGGTGCGGTTTGAGCGGATGCGCGGCAAAAACGTGCTTTGGCAACCGGGCATGGACCATGCGGGCATTGCCACGCAGATGGTGGTGGAACGCCAGCTTACACAAAACAACGAGCCTGGTCGTCGCGAGATGGGCCGGGACAAGTTTGTTGAACGCGTCTGGGATTGG
>JBCBYZ010000021.1:0-32284 GCA_039815595.1 Pseudomonadota bacterium
CCTATTCGCTCGAAAGCGGCTTTACCCCTGAGTTTGATTCCTTCGGGTCGACGATGGCAGATGTGCAACTGAATATGGCCAAGTTGCCCGCCTCAGACCGCGAAGCTATTGCGCTTTACCTGAAATCCATACCTTCCGTAGCGTCGCCTGCGAAGTAGGCGGTATTTTGCTAACGCGCTGAATGTACTGCATTTATTTTGGCATATGTTAACGTCCGTTAACCCTAACAAATGGGAAACGGAAACCTTTTCTTAGCCATATCCGCCTAGTTTGCCGTTAGGAAACAGGGTGGTGTGGTTATGTATAGCGTCCAAAACACAGCCAAAAATGCGGCCGCAGAGCCGGATGGTGCAGACGGCGAAAAGCTTTCACTGTCTTCAGATTTGATGAAGAACTTCCGTTGGTTGTTTGCCTTTTCGGTGGCCGCCAATGTGCTTCTTTTGGCCATGCCGATCCACATGATCGCGATCTACGACCGTGTGTTGACATCGCGCAGCCAAGAGACCCTGCTTTACATCACGCTGATGGCGGTGATCGCGCTGGTGCTCCTGGGCATTACAGAAGCGGTGCGCATGATGATCGCGCAAAGGTCATCTGCCAAATATGTGACGGAAACCGCCGGTGCCCTGTTCGGCGGATTGGTTCACGCGGATAGTTCAGCCAACAATGAACGGTCGCAGCTGTTGCGCGATTTCTACTCATTGCGCAGCTTTTTGGCCGGTCGCGCGATGATCGGCTTGTTTGATATTCCGTTTACTCCGTTGTTTCTCGCTCTCTTGTTCGCGCTTCATGTGCAACTGGGTGTGATCACCCTGTTTGGCATTATCATTTTGGCAGGTCTTGCCTATGCCAACCGCTACTTCAGCCATGCCGTCAGCGAGGAAGCCACGCGCACGAGTTCGGACGCGGTTTCGTTTTCGCAATCGGTCTTGAGCCGCAATGAAGACATTCGCGCCATGGGGCTTTTTCCAGCTTTCCTGAAACGCTGGGGCGGCAAGATGAACAAGGCGCTGAACCATGCCGACGAGACGGCGCGGGTGCAGGCCATGTTTTTTGGCATTTCGCGCAGTGTGCGTCAGATCCTCCAAATCATCATCATGGCCATGGGCGCTTATCTGGTGCTGGACGGTTCCCTTTCGGGTGGGGTCATCTTTGCGGCCTCGCTTATTTCCAGCCGTGCCTTCGTGCCGGTGGAGCAAGTGATTGGCTCTTGGGATCAGATCATCCATGCCAAGTCTTCTTTCGCCAATTTGTCGGCCTTTATCAAAGAGAACCCGCCTCAGCCGCGTGCTGTGGTGCCACAAATGACCGTGGGCGATTTGGAGGTTCAAAAGGTTTCGTTTGAGGTTGAAGCCGGTAAGCGGGTCGTCAGCATCCTTCGCGATATCTCTTTCAGCATGAAGAGCGGGCATGTGTTGGCCATTATCGGTCCAACGGGTGCCGGTAAAAGCACGCTTGCAAAAATTCTATCCGGCGCAATGAAGCCGACCGAAGGGGCTGTGCGTCTGGACGATTTTGATTTGACGCTTTGGCCGGATGAACGGCGGGGTGAATCCATCGGTTATGTGCCGCAGGATGCGCATCTGTTTCCCGGCACCATTGCTGAGAACATTTCACGATTTGAACAACACCCCGACGAAGATCGCATTATCGAGGCGGCTCGCAAAGCCAATGTGCATTCGCAGATTGCCAAACTGCCGGAGGCCTATGCCACACAGGTTGGTCGCGACAGCCACGAAATGTCCGGTGGTCAGCAGCAGCAATTGGCGCTCGCCCGCGCATTCTACGCCAATCCACGGGTGTTGGTTCTGGACGAACCGAATGCGCATTTGGACCAGACGGCAGAAGATTCTTTGTTGCGGGCGCTGGCGCTTTCGCGGGAAGAAGGCGTGTCCTCCATTGTGGTTTCGCAGCGCCGCTCAATCCTGAAAGTGGCAGACTACGTCCTCACGCTCAACGATGGTCGGATTGCTTCCTTCAAAGAAAACCACGGCCAGTGGCGCGCCCGTCGCACCGATGAACGCACTGACGTTCCCCCGGCTGTTGCCAATGTGAAGCCCACTGTCGACGTGCAAACCCTGGGCAAGTTGCGGCCACGTCAGGCGGGTCAAGTACGGGTGGAGGCGAGCTAATTTCGTGAGTAACTCCTCTATCAACGCCATTCACTGGCAACGCGATGCAAAGACTGACAGTTCGCCGATCATCAAGTTTGGCTTCTGGTCGATTGGTGCGGTTTTTGTTGTCTTTTTGTTTTGGGCTACCGTCTTCCCGCTGAGTTCTGCTGTTGTCACTTTGGGGTCTTTGACGTCCGATGGACGCAACAAGATGGTACAGCATCCCACCGGAGGCCGGGTGGCTGCGATCATGGTTCGTGAAGGCGCGCTTGTTGCAAAAGGTGCGCCGCTGATCACGCTGGACGGAGGGTCGGCGCGGGCGGACCTCACACAGTTGGAAGCGCGATATGCCTCTTTGACGGCATTGAAAGACCGGTTGGATGCCGAGCGTTCGGGAGGTCGGCGTGGCATGGAGCCTGTGGCTGTTCTACCTTCGCCCGCACCTAAGAAGACGGCTTTACTCCACGAAATGCCGTTGCGCGGAACAGAAGCCAACAAAGCGATTGCCACCGATCAAATGATGACAGGATCCACCCAGCCTGTGATCGGGTTGCGCGGTATCGCCGGGGCACCCTTCGTGTTGCCCATCGCCAAGCCACGGCAACCGACGGCGCTCCCCGTGCCATCTGTGCGTAACGCCTCTGCGAACGGCGCGGTGTTCAATTCTGAGATTTATGAAAGCGAGCGAGCCGCATTTGAAGCCGGGCGACAGGTGCTGGCGGAGCAGATGGCGGCGCTCAGCCGCAAGATCGATACCTTGACGCAAAAGCGTCGCGGTTTGCTTGCCAGGGTCAAGTCTCAACAGGGCCTCTTGGCGATGAATCGCCGTGAACTGAACAGAATGCGGCCCCTTGCCCGCGATGGATATGTCGCGCGCAACCGGTTGAACGAGCGCGAAGGCACCGTGCTGGAACTGGAAGGCACGATCAGCAGTCTCGAGTTGGACGCGGTTGGTGTCGAGCATCAGATTGAGGAAGTGCGCGTGCAGATGCGCAAAACGGCTGCGGAAAGCGCCGATACGGCGTCCCAGCAATACGCCAAAATCGTCGGTGAATTGGCTGAACTGTCAGACAAGTTGGTGGCCGCGCGGTCCGCGGTTGAGAACATAACGGTTCGTGCGCCAATAGAAGGCCGTGTCATCAAATTGGCAACCACGACGGTGGGCGGTGTACTCGGTGGTGGCGAAGTCATCGGTGAAGTTGTCCCGTCTGATGCGCCCATCATCGTGCAGGCACGGGTGGAACCTGCCGATGTGGACTTCGTAAAAGTGGGTAGTACGGCACAGGTAATTGTGACCGCCTTTAGCCGGACCCTAGACGACACGTTGGACGGCGAGGTGATCTTTGTCGGTCCGGATGCGGAAACCGATGAGAAGACCGGAAACACGTTCTTCACGGTGCGCTTGTCGGTCAAACCTTCAAAAGACAGCAATCGTTCGCGGATGGCCGATCTTCAGCCCGGTATGCAGGCCGAGGTTTACATCAACACGGGAGCGAGAACGTTCCTGAGTTATCTCGCCCGACCGCTGACGGACAGCTTCAAGCGGGCGTTTAGGGAGCGTTGATAGATTAAATTGGTGATGCCGGATTAACGGAGTTTTCCTGAAACGGCGTCACATTTGAGGTTGGTCTACGGGCCAACAGGGGTTGTGAGTAAACCCGGCATCTGCCGGGATTGTGAGAGTAGCGTGTTTGTTTTGCGTCAGATTGGGCAAGGGTTTGCCCACCAAACTATGGTTGCCCCCATGCGCGGGCGCGGCATGTTGGTGTCAGCCTTTGCTCTGGCTTTAAGCGTCAGCGTGCTGGGCTGCGATATCGCACTTGCTGAGGATCTTGCTGATCCCGTTCCTTTGCGTGGTGCCATTGAAACGCAGCATCCAAGCGATGCGCTGCACGGTCCATATGATGACGCGCAGGGTCCGACCCTTCGCGGCAGTCACGACCCAAGTTACGCTCCGTCTTACGATTCTGGACCCGAAACACCTTCGCTGATGAGCGAACTGGCGGGAACGATTGCCCATTCAATGGCTGGCTTTGCTCCGTTGACCCAAGTGCCGGATCAGTTGCGCGGCAGTGGCGGGATCGTTCGCGACCGTGACCAACGTTTGATTGTTCCTGATCGGCCGAGCCTGCGCCAAGCGATGTTGTTTGGCGACTTGCGTCCGTCAGACAATGCCGCGAGCGGGCGTTTGGGTGACGCGGTCGCCCTGGCCCTGCGTGGCAGTTACACGACACGGGGTCTGTTGGAACGGGCGAAAGCCGACCGTGCCCGTGTGCGGGCTGCAGCCGGTGGTTTCCTGCCCAAGCTCACGCTCTCAACCGACCTGTCTTCCGAACACACGGAAGCGGACGCCGATTACACCGATACGATGACCGGTGATGTTCAGCTGTCGATCCCGATCTACTCCAGCGGCGCTGTACGCAATGCACTTTATCAAGCCCAAAGCCTCAGCTTGGCTTCCGACTACAGTTACTTGGCTGGTGAGCACCGCGTGGCGCTTGAGGCCATCGCGGCCCATGTCAACTTGCGTTTGAACCGGGCTATCGAACGGGCGTTGCGCAAAAATGAGAAGGCCATGAAGCGCCTGCTGGCCATTGCTCAACGCCGCTATCAGGCCGGGGACGCCACCCGCACTGACATAGCCATCGCGCGTGGCAATTTGGAAGGCGCCCGGGCCGAACTGGATATCGCCCGCAAGTCACGAGAAGAAGTGGCTACGGATTACGCGTCTGTGGTGGGTAATCGTGCTCCATCACACCTTGCGCCTGCCCATGCTGATCGGATGGTGCCGAACACTGCGGAAGAGGCGGTCGCGATGGCGCGCCGCTACAACCCAATCTTGATTTCTGCCCATCATGCAGCCGATGCGAGCGGCTATGCGGCCCGCGCAGAAAAAGGCCGGTTCGGTCCAAAGGTCGACTTCTACGGTACTTATTCGCAAGAGCTCTACACGTCCTCGACGACGTCCACCGACCCGGAAACGACCTTTGGTATCCGGCTAAAAGTGCCCTTGGTTGATTTTGCCGCCATGCCTAGCGTCAAGGCTGCAAAACATGATGCGCTGGAGGCCGGGTATCGGGCTTTGGATCAAGAACGGCTGATCATCAAACAGATCAAGCGCAAGCACATCGCTTACAAAAGCGCCCTGCATCGCACCCGTATTTCGGACCGCCAGGTCAAAGCAATTGAACGCAGCGTGGTCGGTACACGGCGTGAATATGAGGCGGGGTTCCGCTCCATCACGGACGTTACCAACGGTCAAATCAAGCTGACGCGCGCGATGATTACGAAAATTACCGCACAGCACGAGCGGATGTTGTGCGGCTACGAACTTGCCTTCGCCACGGGCAATCCAGAGATCGCCCGTTTGGTTCTGGAGCAATAGGAAAAGCACATGACGACTTCCAATGGTATTCCAGACCTGACCGCCATTCCTGCCGGAGGTGGCATCATTTACCAGATTGACGCCAACTCTGCCGGCTATCAGTGGAAACTCTCCTCCAGTGCACCTGGCGTGGTGTGGACCGACGAAAATTACTCGGTGTTGGAAGATTGTATCGGCCTGGCATTCAACGATGTTGACGTTGAACTCGGCCCTGACGGTGAAGTGCGGGTTGTGCCAAAGGGCGAAGACTTTTCTTCCACCATGGCGGATGCTCCGAATGTGCATGATGAGTTTGTGCATGAAGGCAGTGCTGAACCGGCTGTTGATCCTGGCTTTTCGGCAGTGGTCGATGAAATTGCAGCTTCCACACGTCCATTCAGTTCCGATCCCGCTGCGGCGCAAACCATCGATCTATCGATCCCGGCACAGTTTGATGATCTGGGTTCCGAAGTCAGTTTTGATATCGCGACGTTCCTTCCCGAGGCGCTGTTGAGCGAAGGCTTGCAACTCAGCTTAAACGGTTTGCCACCTGGGTTACGGTACAACGCTGCCCGCATGCGCATCGAAGGCACGATTGCCGATGATGCCATGACAGGTCAGCCCTACAGTATCGCGATGGTGCTTGCCCTGCCGGATGGGTCGCTGATGCGCACCACGTTTCAGTGGACCGTGCGGGACGCAACTGCGGTCGATGCCGGTGCAAAAATGACGTCGGCTGTGCCCGCCTCCGGCAATCGCGATGAGGCAGCAGCTGCCGGTATTTTGATGACGGTCGCGACGCACGGTATTTTGGCGGGTACCTCGTTGTCCTTGGGCGCCCGCGCGGATGCGGCTGCGCCCCCGGCGGCGGGTTCCAGCCGTTTTGAATTGTCCGATCTTGGATCCTCTGCGGCTGCGGGTTTAGCCCGTGGTGCAGCCAACCGGGAGGCCGGTGCCAGCATTGATAATCTCGTCACCGGTTCCACAGCAGGCACCAACAATGGTCGGATCGGTTCCGGTGCTGATCGTGATGTGGCCGCCGCTTTGGAGTCCCGCGATGGGTCTCAACAAGTGCGGTCTAACGATGGCTCCGATGACAGTGAAGTGGACGGTCCCGATCAGGCTCAGATTTCTTCACAGCTTGCCGCGCAAGGTGCAGAGGTTGGTGCCGGTGGTGGAACGGGTGCAACCAATGCACGACCCTTTGCCGGGACGCCGGCACCTCAGACGGTGCTGGAAGAAACATTGCGCACTGATATTGATGTTCTGTCTGCGGCCTTCGACGTTGATGGAGACGTCTTATCCGTCGTCTCCGCAGAAGCGAGCAACGGTCAGGTTGCGATTTTGGAAGATGGCCGTTTGAGCTATCTGCCGAACGCTCTGTTTAATGGCGACGATACGATCACATATCAAATCACCGATGGTAAGGGTGGTACCGATAGCGGCACCGTTAGCGTGACGGTTTTGCCCGTTAACGACGATCCAACGGTGGGTGCTTTTACCAACAGACCCACGCTAGAAGACGTGCCGATCATCAACATTGATGTCCTCAGCAATGCGCTGGACGTGGACAGCACCACGCTATCTGTGACGCAGGCAAGCGCGCTTAACGGCATCGTTTCCATCAATGCGGATGGGACGTTGAGCTATCAGCCCAACGCGGATTTCAACGGGTCTGACGCAATCACGTTTACGGTTTCAGATGGTGACGGTGGTACGGGCATTGGCACCATCCCCGTCACTGTCAGTGCGGAGAATGACGCGCCGAACCCCGGCACACCGCCCAACAGCACGGTTGCCGAAGACGTCGCTCTCAACAACATCGACGTCCTCAGCAGTGCGACGGATGTGGATGGGGACCCCATTACCCTCGTGGGCGGCTCCGTCACGGCTCTAAACGGGTTCATCACGGAAAATCCTGATGGCACGTTCAATTACACACCGGCACCGGACTTTAACGGCACCGATACGGTCACCTATGAATTGACAGATGGCAACGGGCTAACGTCCACGGGCGCGGTGAGTATTGTCGTCACTCCGGTCAATGATGCACCGGATGCCGGGTCGCCGGTCGATCTCACAACCTCGGAAGACACGCCCATCGCATCCATCGATGTTTTGCAGTTTGCGACCGATATTGATCTCGATGTCTTGGTTCTCAATCCGGCTTCTTTGTCGGCGACTTCCGGCACAGTCACCATCAATGGCGATGGCACGTTGCGCTACGTGCCCAACAGCAATTTTGTGGGCACAGATACGGTCAACTATTCGGTTGATGATCAGGCGGGTGGTCTCACCTCGGCCAGTTTCCAGGTGACCGTGACGGGGATCAATGATGCTCCTGTGACGGCGCCGGTCCCCAGTGTGACGACGAGCGAAGATGTTGCGGTTGCCAGTATCGATGTTTTGAGCTTCGCCAGCGATTCCGATGGTGATGTCTTATCCGTCAATCCCGCGTCCTTGGTTGCCACCAATGGCAGCTTGAGCCTGAACGGCGACGGATCGTTGCTTTATACACCAAACGCAAACTATTTCGGTAACGATCTGATTTTTTACACCATCCGTGACGGCAATGGTGGCACGGTTGACGGGACGATTAGCCTTAGCGTTTCTGCGGTCAATGATGCGCCCAATGCCGGTTTTCCGGCAACGGTGTTCACTCCGGAGGATACCCCTCTTCCGTCCATCAATGTCTTGAGTTTCGCCAGCGATGTGGACGGTGATCCTGTCTCCGTTCAGCCAGGCTCCGTGTCCGCCATTAATGGCGTCGCATCCATCAACCCGGATGGCTCTCTCAACTACACGCCGAACCTCAATTTCAACGGCATCGACACGATCACTTATACGCTGGAAGACGGAAATGGCGGTACGGCCGTTGGTTCCGTGCAGGTCAACGTCAATTCTGGCAATGATGATCCTGTCGCCGGTTCACCCACCAGCGTCGCGACTGGCGAAGATGTGGGCTTTGTGGCCTTTGATGTCTTATCCGTGGCGACGGATTCTGATGGCGATGTCTTATCTGTACAGCCGGGTTCCGGCTCGGCGTTGAACGGCACGGTAACAATCAACCCTGACAGCACAATCAACTATACGCCCAACGCAAATTTCAACGGTACGGACACGATCACGTATCTCGTTGTGGACGGGAATGGTGGCAGTGACACTGGTTCGCTTACGGTGACTGTCGCTCCTGCCAATGACGCACCGGATGCGGGGTTCCCGGCAGGCCAGTCAACGCTGGAGGACACGCCTTTAACCGGTATCAACGTCCTTTCGGCGGCAAGCGACTTGGATGGAGACACGTTGATCGTCACGCCCGGTTCGGTGTCGGCCACCAATGGGGTCGTCGTGCTCAACGGTGACGGGACCATCGACTACACGCCCAATGCGGACTTCAACGGCTCCGACACGATCACGTACACCGTCGAAGATCCGTCGGGCGCGACAGCGTCCGGCTCTGTCGATGTGACTGTTGGCGCGATTAACGATGCGCCTTTGCTGGACCTTTCCGACGTACAAAACGAAGTTCGCAACGGTACGTTCACCGATAGCGTGTCGTTGGGCGACTGGGTTGATTGGACCGAAACAGGGTCCTTTGACACGACCGGCGATGGTGCGAATGCTCCTGCGGTTACAGAGAATGTCCCGTCCAGTTTCACGCAGTCCGGATTGGCGAGCTTGAATAATGGTCCAGCCTCCAGTGGCTCGGCTATTGTCAGCTTTGATCTTGGCTGGTCGGAGTCCGTAAGTGTTTCGGCTCGCGAGGTCGCCTTGGAAGTTCAGGTCGCTGGAACCACTTACTTAACTATCACGACTACACCCGGTTCCAGTGGGAGTTTGGTCTACAATTTCCAGAACGGAGCTACCGGAACGCAACCTGCTATCACCGGCAGTACGAAGTTTGACTGGGACTACGAGACCGTGACCCTGGAACTGCCAGCCGGTGTTTCCGCTTCCGGTGATTTGACGTTTGCTTGGACAGATCCGTCAGGCGGGTCGGTGCATGATGATATATCCATCGACAATGTTCAGGTAATCCGCACCGCTGACAATCTGGCGACCACCGGTCACTCGGTCACCTATGAAGATGGTGCAGCTCCTGTCCGCATTTTGGATCAAACCGCGACGTTAACCGATGCGGATGGCGGCGGTTTGGTGGGTGCCAGCGTCAGCCTGACCAATATGGAGGTCGGGGACGAGCTGTTGATCGGCGGCGCGTCTGTCAGCGACGGTGTGACGGTCACGATTGGCTCGATCTCCTATTTGGTCAGCATTGGCGGCGGTACGTTCGACATCGCTTTGTCTGGTATCGGCACAACATCTGATTATCTGACGGCGTTGAATGCGATTGAATTCGAAAGCAACTCAGCCTCACCCGTCAACACGAACCGGATTATCACGGTCCAGGTGGACGATGGTACCGATATGTCGAATGTGGCCACAACCACGGTCGTGTTCGACGTCACCGCTCAGGCCCCATCACCATCTGCCGACAGTGCGAGCGGCAGTGAAGACACGCCAATTGCTATCGATGTTTTGTTAAACGACGCGGCCGGGGCCAACCCAATTGATCCCGCGACCGTGCAGTTGCAAGGCACCACCAACCCCGGAGACCCTTTGGTGGTCGCGGGCGAGGGCACTTGGTCTGTCAACGCAACGACCGGCGTATTGACCTTCACGCCAGAAGCAAATTTCAACGGGACTGTGACCACTGTTGCCTACACCGTGGCCGATACGACCGGCTACCGCTCTTCTCTGGCAAGTGTAGATCTTACCTTGGCGCCAGTGAACGACGCTCCCGTTTTAGACCTCAATGGTGCCGCACCGGGCGCCGATTTTTCCGTCAGTTTCACCGAAGGGGCCGCACCTGTTGCCGTTGTTTCCGGGACAGCGTCAGTGACTGACATTGAGACAGGCATTCAGTCTGTCGGGTTCCAGATCGCCGG
This sequence comes from Pseudomonadota bacterium, assembly GCA_039815595.1. Lineage (GTDB taxonomy): Bacteria > Pseudomonadota > Alphaproteobacteria > Rhizobiales > Rhizobiaceae > Pseudahrensia. The sequence goes on from JBCBYZ010000021.1 coordinate 10,425, forward strand.
AGCGACAGATGGTGCGGCTGAAGTCATGTCTGTTGGCGGGGCCAGCTTTAGTCTGGCTGCCGATTTTACCACCATCATTGCGGTGTCAGGCACGCCCGTTACGCTCACCTATGTAGAGTCCAGTCGGACCCTAACCGCAAACCACCAGTCTGGAACGGGCACGCCTTTAACGCTTGCCGAAGCCGAGGCATTGGTGCGTTCAATCACCTATGAAAATACCTCCAACTTGCCGACGGTTGGGGATCGCGTTCTCGATTTTTGGGTGGTCGATATGGACGGCACACCCTCCGCCCTACCGCAAAGCGTGGTGACGGTGGGGGGCGTCAACGATGCGCCGACGGACATCACCTATCCGTCTGCAGTGGTGAGTGAAAACGCAACCGCAGGCACTGTCGTTGCTGTTCTGTCTGCGGTGGACGCAGATTCTGTGGGACCCTTTACGTTTTCGTTGACCAGTGACCCCAGTGGCTTTTTCGACATTGTTGGAAACTCGATTGTGGTCGCCTCCGGTGCCAATATCGACTTTGAAACATCGACTTCACACGTCGTCGACGTGCAGGTGCTCGATCCCCAAGGGGCCAGCTATGTCGAGCCGGTAACCATCTCGGTCACCAACAGCAATGAGCCCCCCGTGGCAGCGCCTCTGTTGGGCACTATGCAGGAGGACGGTGCGCCCGAAGTTTTTGACGTCACCAGCATTGCCACCGATCCCGAAGGCGACACTTTGACGGTTTTGCCGGGGTCACCCGGCGCAACCAATGGGTCAGTCATCATCAATGGCGGTGGTGACCTCGTTTACACGCCGGACGCTGATTTCAACGGCACCGACACGATCACGTATACCCTGTCCGACGGAAACGGCGGGACCAATTCCGGTTCGGTGACGGTCACGGTCACTGCGGTGAACGACAACCCGGTTTCTGGAACGCCCGTTGCCCAAAGCACCGGGGAAGACACTGCCATCGCCAGTATCGATGTGCTGAGCGCTGCCAGTGACGTCGATGGGGATACGCTCTCCGTTCAGCCGGGGTCTGCATCAGCGGTGAACGGCTCTGTCGTCATCAACGGCGATGGCACGCTGCAATACACGCCCAACGCGAATTTTCAGGGCAGCGACACCATTTCTTACACCGTTGAAGATGGAAACGGCGGCTCGGTGCCCGGCACGGTTGATGTCACTGTGACGCCGCAAAACGACCCGCCAACGCCTAACACGCCGCCAGCGGCAACCACGGCTGAAGACACGGCTATCGCGTCCATTGATGTGTTGGCCGTGGCGACGGACCCGGAAGGGGATGCCCTATCCATTGCGCCAGGGTCAGCCAGCGCCGTGAACGGTTCTGTCGTCATCAACGGTGATGACACGCTTCAATATACACCGAACGCAGATTTTAACGGTACCGATACGATCACTTATACCGTCCAAGACACCAATGGTGGCACAGCGGTTGGTTCAGTGACGGTCAATGTCACTCCGGTTAATGATCCACCCTTGGTTGATTTGAACGGCGGGGCGTCAGGTCGTGATTTTGCTGTCACCTTCACGGAAGGCGACACCGGTCAAGGCGTTGCTCCCGCCTCAACTTTGGTTGTCGATGATGACGATGCCATCACCACAATCCGCATGACCGTCAGCGGTCTTCAGGACGGTGGTTCTGAGCGCTTCAGCCTGCAGGGGGCCAATATATCGCTGGCCAATTCCGGTTCAGGCACAGTGTCTCGCAGCACGTTTGATGTTGACTACACCTACTCTAATGCCACTGGAGTGATGACACTTACGCGAAACGGTGGCGGCACGTTCACGGCAGCACAAGCTGAGGAAGTGATCGAACCGTTCGAGTATCAAAACAGTTCACAAGACCCGACAGAAGGGGACCGGGTTTTTGAGTTCGTGTTGCAGGATGCTGACGGTCTTCTTTCGCCTGCTGCGAGCACGACATTGAGCGTTGTTGCGGTCAACGATGCGCCGATTGTGCCGGGCAGCAGCCAGCCCACCGGCACGGAAGACACCCCGACTGTGATCGACGTTCTGGCAACGGCCAGTGATGTTGATGGCACACTCGATCCTGCGACGGTGCAGATTCTCGGCACTACCAACCCTGGGGATCCGCTGACCGTTCCCGGTGAGGGCGTATGGACGATTAACACCTCTACGGGCACCATCACGTTCATTCCGGAAGCGAATTTCAGCGGTCTCACCAGCACAATTCAGTATGTGATATCCGATGATCAGGGTCTGGTATCTGATCCGGTGGACCTGAGCGTGAATGTCACGCCTGTGAACGACCCGCCTGCAGTGGATTGGTCCCAAGCCTCTGTCGGGATTGATCACGTAGCGACCTACCTCGCCGGGACGGGCTCGCAATCGGTGTCCGATGCTGTTGTGGTTGTCTCAGATGACAGCGCCGCGCTGGACCGTATCGAAATTTCGATCAGTGGCATTGTAAACTCCAGCGATGAGGAGTTGCATCTTACTGCCGTCGACACGCTATCCTTGGCCAGTGGTTCATCTCCAACGGTTGACTATGGCGGCGGTCTTGTTGTCGATCTGACGTATAACCGCGGCGGTTCCTCGGGCACGATTGTGATGACATCTCAATCGGGAAGTTTCTCGACAGCCGACGTTCAAAACATCCTGCAATTGCTTGAGTATGAGCATACCAATCCTTTGCCAACGGCTGGTGCCCGCGAGTTTACGGTTCGTGTGCGGGATATTGATGGCGCAACGTCCGTTGCTGCCGATGCCGTTTTGAATGTCGGTGCGGGCAATGGAGTCCCGGTTGTCGATCTCAATGGACCCGGTGCGGGTCAGAACTTCTCGGCCACATATACAGAAGGGGATAGCCCGCAGGGAATTGTAGACCCGTTTGTAAGCGTCAATGATCTGGAAGATGCGCTTTCGAGTGTGGTGATCGACATTGCGTTTCTGTCCGATTCCATAGACCGACTTTATGTGGATGGCACGTCGCTTGCGCCCACCATCAGCCAGTCGGGAACGACGTCTTCGACAGCCTCTCCGTTGTCTTTCAGTTACGATGATGTTGCACGTCAACTCACAATTACTGACGTCGGTGGTCCCGGTGTCGCCATGACCAACGCTCAGGTTGAGGAGATTCTGGAACTCATCACGTTTGAATCAATCGGCTTTAATCCGCCCGCAGGTGACAGAACTTTTGATGTGACGGTCATCGATATGGCTGGCCAGTCTTCAGTTGTGACGACTTCATCTGTAACCGTGGTTCCGGTCAACGATGCGCCGGTCGCTATTGCCCTTAGCAGCCCCAATGACGAAGACACTTCGATAACGTTCCTCGCAGCCGCGAGCGCGACCGATGCCGACGGTACGATTGATCCGGCGCTCACGCAGATTGTCGGAACGACCAATCCAGGCGATCCGCTCGTTGTTGGCGGGCAAGGTACGTGGACCATCGACACCGGTAATGGTCAGATTACGTTTACGCCACTGCCGGACTTTGATGGGCTCGTAAGCCCCATCCAATACGTTGTGGGTGATGATCTGGGAGCGCTGTCTGCGCCTCAGACCATTAATGTGACCATGACCCCGATCAATGATGCGCCGGTTGCGGCCAATCTGGGGTTAAGCTTGCCGCAGGGGTCTTCTTTCATTCTTGATGTGGCGGGCACCGCCACCGATGTGGACGGCACCATTGATCCGACCACGATCCAGATCACGGGCACGGCACTGGCGGGCGATAGCTTAACCGTGCCGGGCGAAGGGGTGTGGTCTGTGGATACGGGCGCGGGCACCATCGTGTTCACACCCGAACCGCTGTTTACCGGCCAAGCGACGCAGATCACATACCGGGTCAATGATAACCTTGGGCAGGTGTCCAATATCGCCAATGGTGATGTTGAAGTTCAGCCAGTGGCAAATACGGCCCCCAGCATCGATCTTTCCCAGAATGGATCGCAAGGAGCTGTGAGTTGGTCTCACAATCTCAATGATAACCGTTTGCAACCACAGGTTCTCGACCCGCGAACCGTTACCAGCGCGGAGGATCTGGTCACAGGTCCGGGAATCTCGGGTTTGACACCGACGTCATTTTACGAGTTTTCCAACGCTGGTGGGCCGGGTTCGACATTTGCCGGTGCTGTTTCGGGCGATGATTATGTCGAATACACATTCACCGCCGGTGCGGCCGGAGACCTCACGCATCTTGCATACTCCGCGCTCAGCGATACCGGTTCATACCGTTTTGGTGTTGCTATCTCTGATGATGGTTTTGCAACTTCCACCGTCCTAGAAAATAACTATCAGCACGTGGCTGCCAGCGCCGGTGACTTTACGGTGGACTTTGGCGGCGGGAACTATCTGGCAAGTCGCTCGATTGATGTTCCTGATTACGCTTTGTCTGCTGGCCAAACCTACAGCGTGCGGGTCTATTTCTTCGATGCTGTTCCGTTGGGCGTCTACGACGCTGGCGAAGGCGTGTTTGATGATTTCAATATCTCCGTTCAAACCAGCAGCGTTGATAGCGGCAGCAGCTTCATTCCAAATGGGTTCGGCCAGTCCAGCAACCCGGCACCTCTTGTCGATCAAACGGCGGCGATTGTAGACGCGGAAAACAATGTTGTCGGTGTTTCAATCGCTGCCGCTGGCATTGTTGATGTCGGCAATGAGCAGATCTCTATCGGCGGTGTTGCTTTCACATTCGATTCCGATCAGTCGTTTACCGGCATTGTCGCGGGCGGCACGCTTTTCGACGTCAACTATACGGCGGCAACGCAAACCTTTGTTCTGTCCAACAATGCTGGTCCCACCGTCGCTATGCCAACGGCAGACCTCAATTCGGTTTTGCAGACGATCGAATACGAAGACTATAGCCCGACCAGTACGGCTGGACTGCGGACATTTACGTTCACCGCCACTGACGAAGGTGGTGCCTCATCCAACAGCGCCGTGGCGACCGTCAGTGTTCAATTGCCTGTCACGCCTTTGGCCCAGCCGACGCCTTTCGTTGACAGTTTGGTGGGCACCGCAAGTGCGGACAGAATTTACGCACAGGGATCAGACGACACCGTTGATGGTGGCGATGGCGATGATTTTCTTTTCGGTCAGGACGGTGGCGACACGCTGATCGGCGGAAGCGGGAATGACCAGCTGGTGGGCGATCGCGTGGCGGTGGCCACTGATATGGTGGGCGATGAAGTTGTTTTGAACGCCGCTGCCGGAACCCTCACCAACCAGTCCGCACCGGTTACCGTGTCTTTGGAAAACGGCAATGTCCTGAGTATTTGGTATTCTTCTGCGGATGCCGCAACGCCCGGACTGCTGGGCGTCAAAGAGTATACTTCAGATGGTGTTTCCGCCGGCCCCAGTCGCGGGGTTGCGACTATCCCAGCCGGTGAAGATTATCACAAAATGCCCATTGTATCCGCCGTTCGTCTTGAAGGCGGCAACGTCCTGGTGACATGGGTGACAGATGATTCTGTGGCTTTTGGTGGTCCGGCCGAAAACATCGCCGGCGTCATTTATGATGTCAGCACGCAGGCATTCACCAGCTCCGAGTTCGTGATCAATACGACCACGGCAGGTGGTCAATCAGGGCCACTTGTTGTGGCCTTGGAAGATGGAGGTGCATTGGTACTCTGGTATGATGCCCCGGCGAGCGACTCTTCTGCCAACATCATCCGTGGCCAAATGCTGGACGGTTCGGGTGTGCAGGTCGGCAGTGAATTCACTGTCGGTTCCACCGCTTTGGATTCTGACCTTGATGCGGACCTGCCCCCCTTAACGGCGGTCCGACTGTCTGACGGCAGTGTTGCGATTGGTTACGCCACAGACAGTTCCGCCGCCGTAGATGGCAGTGCCAGTGCTGTAGCTGTAGCGATTTTTGACACCGGCTCGCAAACCGTCTCTCCCGATACCATCGTCAATTCTCTCACGACCGGCTCGCAGTCTGCTCCGGTTATGGTTGCGCTTTCAGACGGGCGTTTGTTCGTTACTTGGTATGATGATGCGCTGTCTGATGGCAGTGGTAACATGACGCTCTACGGTCGCTTGCTGAATGCTGATGGGTCCTTAAACGGCCTTCAGTTTCCCGTCAGCACAACGACGGTTGAAGGTTTCAACGCAAATGACATGCCCCCTGTAACAGCCGTTGAGCTTGCTGATGGCAATGTCATGGTGGCCTTTCAAACAGACACTGCTCAAAACGTGGACGGTGTGGGGAGCGCTGCCGTCATGGGGATCGTGGTTGACCCCAACTCGCAGACCGCTTTGCCGGAATTTGTGATTAATTCGACTTCTCCCACAGATCAGTCCGGCCCAATTTTGGTTCCCCTTCACGATGGGCGGGTGTTTGCCACCTGGTATGATGATTCCGATCAGGACGGGACGGGCGCCATGCAGGTGCGCGGCCAGTTCCTGGAAGCCGATGGCACATTGAGCGGCCCGGAACTGATGATCGGAGCGACCGACATCGAAGGCAATGGAACTGTTGGCAATGGTCCTGACAGTTTTGATATGCCGCCTCTGACGGCAACACTGACGGAAAACGGTGACGTCTTTGTCTCTTGGGTGAGTGAAGACGGGTTCAACGCCGATGGCAGCGGATCGGCAGTCATGAGCGTGCTGGTGCAAACGGCGACCACTTCTGGTGACGATGCACTCATTGGCGGCGCTGGCGACGACACTTTGTTTGGTGGAGCGGGCGCCGACTTCCTGCAGGGCGGGGCGGACAATGACACTCTTTACGGTGGTGATGCCGCCAATACGCCTGCTCTTGTTACACTCAATTCGACAGGGCTCGGCAACCAATCTGCACCGCAAATTGTGGCTTTGGATGACGGCAACCTGTTGGCGGTTTGGTATGAAGATGCCTTCAACATAAATGCGGGCAATCTGTTTGGACGTGTGGTGAGCCCTGATGGCACCCCCGTGGGTGCAGAGTTTGCCATTGGAACGAGTAACGTCGAGGGCGTTGACCTGTTGGATGGGGAACGCTTCTCGCTCTCCAAAGTCGCCGGTGGCGATGTGTTGGTGACCTGGGTATCTGACGACAACACGTCACCTTCTCCGGATGGTTTTGGACAAGCCATTGTAGGGGCGGTGGTGGACGTTTCCGCGCAGTCCGCTGGATCAGAGTTTACGATCAACCAAACCCTTACAGGCAATCAGTCTTCTCCGGTTTCCGTCGATCTGGACGATGGCCGCGCGCTGGTGTTTTGGTGGGATGATGCAAGGGCCGAAGACGGTTCGCTTCAGGTGCGTGGCCGCTTTGTGAATAGTGACGGCACCTTTGATTCCGCGGAGTTCACGGTGGGTATATCACCCCTCGAAGGGGGCGATGATTTCGATCAGCCGCCGCTTTCGGCTGCGCAGAACGTGGTTACGGGTGATGTGCTGGTTGCCTGGAACACGGACGATACCGTCAACCAGGATGGGGATGGGAGTGGTGTGGTTGCGGTCGTGGTCAACACGTCCACCAACAGTGCCGGTTCCCAGTTTACAGTGAATACGACATCGGCTGGCAGCCAGTCGGGACCGGTTATGCTGGCGCTTTCGGACGGTCGCAGTCTGGTGGTTTGGTATGACAATGCTGACGGAGACAACGCAACGTCCCTGACAATTCGCGGGCAGTTTATTCAATCCAGCGGTGCGATGGATGGAACGGAGTTTGAGATCGTCGGCTCTGATGTTGAAGGCCTCGATCGTATCCAGATGGACCGACTGACCGCACACGAACTTGAAAGTGGCAACGTGATCGTTGGCTGGCAGTCGGAGGGTGTGACGGGTATCGACGGCGATTCAACGGCTGCAGCGGCGGCCATTGTCGACGTCACATCGCGCACGGCTGGGATACCGTTTGTCATCAACACGTCAAATGCCACCGCACAAAGTGCTCCGGTGTTTGCCAGTCTTGGTGATGGACAAACGCTTGCAGTTTGGATTGACGACTCCGAGACAACCGGGTCGAATGAAGCAGTTGTGCGTGGGCAAATTCTTGATGAGACCGGTTTCCCGGTCGGAGACGAACTCGCGCTCAGCGGTGTTACCGCCCATATCGATTTGGCTTATGATGGCGCAAATGTATCGGCCACGTCCTCTCCGGATGGATCCGTGTTTGTCTCTTGGATTTCCAATGGTGATCAATCGGTGGATGGAGATGGCACTGCGGTTGTGGGAATGCGCGTGACCTCCAATTTCACCGCTGATGACGATACGCTTATCGGTGATGCCGGTATCGATCTGCTCTTCGGGGGAGACGGCGAAGACTTTATCGAAGGCGGGACGGGCGTCGACTATTTATCGGGTGGCGATGGCGATGACATTCTCGACGGTCAAGACGGCGATGATACGCTGGATGGTGGATGGGGTGCAGATACACTTGACGGTGGGATCGGTGACGACACAGTCGATTACAGCACCGCCGACAGCGGAGTTGTCGCTATTTTTTCCTCTACCGATGCCAGCGGCATTGATGGCACCTACACGCTAACAGGCGCGGGTGGCTATGAAGGGGAGGCCACGGGCGACACGTACTCATCAATTGAGAATGTTCTGGGTACGTCATTTGCTGATCGGATATACGGCAGCAGTGGGGGCATGACAGCGTCGCTTGGTTCTGGAAATGATGTTTTCGACACGGGCAGCACAACTTCAGTTTTCGACGTAACCGGCGGTGCCGGCGATGATCGTATATTCACCAGCAATGGCAATGACATCTTGCGCGGGGGAAGCGGCAACGATGCGTTGGCGGGTTTCGACGGTGATGACACGCTCAACGGCGGGTCCGACAACGACGAACTCAACGGTGGGGAAGGTGCTGATTCCTTGAACGGCGGAAGTGGAACCGACCGGGCGAGCTATTTCAACGCATCTTCCGGTATCGACCTTCTGTTGCAAACCACAGGTGGTGGCGACGATATCTGGGGCGCTTATGGGTCGACCAGCCTAGGTGGCTATGCCGGTGAAGCGGTTGGAGACACATTCAACAGCATCGAACAGTTTACGCTGACCAATTTTGACGATCGTATTTTTGGTTTTGGCACCGGTAACGAAATGTTCCTCGCCGATGGTGATGATGACTTCAGCGTCGCGACTGCAAGCACGGGCGTTGATACTGTTGTGGGTGGCGTTGGAAACGATCGGATATTTACGGCAGGCGGGGATGATTTCCTCTATGGCAATGAGGGTGATGACGAACTGGATGGGGGCACCGGTTCGGATGAGCTTTACGGTATGGATGACAATGACATCCTGCGCGGCGGTCAAGGCGATGATGATCTCTACGGCGGTTCCGGCAATGATACCGTAGATGGCGGTCAGGGTGCAGACCGGCTGTTTGGTGAAACGGGTAACGACACGCTCTCTGGCGGCCTTAACGACGATGAACTCTTTGGCAATGACGGCGATGACATCCTAAACGGTGGTGACAACCGTGACCGGATTTTTGGCGGCAACGACAGTGACACACTGAACGGCGATGCTGGCAATGACGATTTGTTCGGTGAAGACGGAACAGACGATCTGACCGGCGGTGCGGGCAATGACGCGGTTGACGGTGGCGACGGCACGGACAGCGCGTATTTCTCTGGCAACTTGGCTGACTATACGATCACCGATCTTGGCAGCGATACGTGGCGTGTCGTCGATAATCGTCCCGGCTCGCCAGACGGTACTGACACCGTGGTCAATGTTGAGAACTTTGTTTTTGCCGATACGACTGTCCAACCGGGTGTCTCAGCTGATGCGCCCTTGGTTGATCTTGATAGCAACGAGCTTGGGAACAACAACACAGCTTCGTTCTTCACGGGTCAAACACCAACGCGAATGGTGTCTGAGGACTACTCGGTGACCGACCCTCAAAACGATATTGTGAGCGTCAGGATTGTTGTTGGCGGCGCTGTCGATGGTGCTGATGACCAGTTCAATCTCTCAACTTCGAACTTTGGCCTCTCGGCTGACTTTTCCGGGACATCTCTCTCCGGCGGTTACGACATCGCTTACACTTACACCGCTGCGACCGGTGTGTTGGTTGTTTCAAACAATGGTGTGGGTGCTTTTACACCGGCTGAGCTATCAGCGGTAATGTTGGACATCGCTTATTCCAACACCAGCGCCAACCCTACGGAGTCAGATCGAACCTTTACGATAGTGTTCGAAGACCTGGCAGGGAACGTCTCGGCGCCTGCCGTTACAACAATCTCCGTGGTTAGCGATACTCCAAGCGCAACGACAAACACCGTGACCGGAACATCGGGTCCCGATCTGACCCTCGATGGGACAAGTGCAAGTGACGAGATCAGCGGGCTTTCCGGCAGTGATGTTATTCAAGGTCTGGACGGCAATGACTACATCATAGGCGGGAGTGGCGGCGACACGATTGATGGCGGTATTGGCAATGACTTCTTGGAAGGCGAAAGCGACAACGACACCATAAGTGGTGGCGATGGCAACGATGTCATCACCTTAGAAGACGGCGATGATTTCGGTTTTGGTAATGCCGGGCATGACGCGATTTTCGGGGGTGAAGGCAATGATCGCATGACCGGTGGGGCGGGGGACGATTTTCTTGACGGAGCGAACGGGAGTGATACCGCGCTTTATTCTGGAAACCGTGCCGACTACCTTGTCCATGATTATGGATCGGGGACCTACGTAGTGATTGATCAGCGTCCTGGCTCTCCCGATGGTCGTGACGAACTGCAGGGCATCGATTTTCTTGAGTTTGCCGATCAGACCATCACGATCGGCACGGCAGTCACCACTGTTTCACCTGTTGCTCTCGATTTGAATCGGACGGGTGCAATCGAGGTCACAGGTCAAACCACGGCGCAGGACAAGACCGCCATCGCAGAGATCGGCGATACTGTCGCCTTTGACATCGATGCGGATGGTGATCTGGAGACCATTGAATGGCTGGATGGGTCCGGCGACGGTCTGCTGGTAGACAACCGCGATGGCGGTGCGATGGGCGACATGGACGGCGCGCGCCTGTTCGGCGACCAAGGCGGTGCTTACGATCACGGCTATCAGCAATTGGCGCAATTGGATGCCGATGGTGACGGCGCGCTGGCGGGTGACGAACTCGAAGGTCTGTCCGCATGGATCGACGATGGCGACGCGCAATTGGAAGAGGGCGAGTTGTTCTCGGTGCAAGAACTTGGCGTCAGCGAAATCAGCGTCGAATTGGAGGTGAACGTGCAGGACGACGCAGGCCGTGATTTGTTCCGCTCCACCGCCACAATGGACGACGGCAGCGAGATCGTAACAGAGGATGTGTGGTTTGCGCAGGTTGATCTTTCACAGGACGAAGAACTCACCCGCCCCCGCCCGGAAGAGCCGCACCAAACCCATTTGGATGATCAGCCTTACTAATTCTTCGAGATGCGGCTGCGCCGCTCCTCAGCATGGGGTGTGGCGTGAGTGGATCATCGTTTGCGCAGAGCACTTAATCCCTCGTCATCCTAGGTTTGGCGGAACGCCAATACCGAAGACCCAGAGCCTCACTCAAAATTTCGCGAACTGGTTTCTCGGTGTTTGCTTTGCAAAACCGACCATGACGTCGTGGTCGATGTGGTAGTGCTGTAAGCGGTTGGGGTTGCCCTCAAACGAAGTCCACTTCTTTCGACAGCGGCAGGGTTCGGATGCGTTTGCCGGTCAGTTTGTGGACGGCGTTGGCCAAGGCCGCGACGGCTGGCGGTGTGCCGGGCTCGCCCGCGCCGCCGCGGTGGCTGTCTTCTTCCAGAACCACGATTTCCATTTCGGGGCACTGGTTCATGCGCATGGCATCGAACGTGTCGTAGTTCGTCTGTTCCACCATGCCGTCGTCAAAGGTGATTTCTTCCATCATCGCGGATGAAAGCCCAAAGACGATGCCGGACTGCAATTGCGCCCGCACGATGCGGGGGTCGATGGCTTGACCGATATCGGCGGCACACCACACTTTGTTGAGCTTGATGCCATCGTCCGTCTGTTCAACTTCCACCACTTGCGCGGTCCAACACCCAAAGGAAAGCGTAAAGGCAAAGCCTTTGGCCGTGTTTGGTGTTGCCGGTGCGGTCCAGTTGGACATTTCAGCGACCTTGTTGACCGCGTTCAACGCTGTTGGATGGTCCACCATCAGCCTGCGGCGGAGGTCTATGGGGTCCATGCCTGTCTTGGTGGCGATCTCGTCCATGAAGCTTTCATGGAAAAACCCGTTATAGGAATTGCCCACAGCGCGCCAAAAGCCGACCGGAATATCCACCGGCGCTTTGATGCCGGAGACACGATAATTGGCCACGCTATAGGGCTGATCAAAGGCCCCGTGGGTTATCGTGTTGTCCGGTCCGGCAGGAGAAATGGATGGGAACGTCCGCTTCATCATTGAGCCAATGACCGAGGGTGTCGCGATACGCCCATCGATGGCGCGGGGCAGGCCGTCATCGCCCAGCACCGCGCGCCAACGGCTCATGGAGGCCGGGCGGTAGGTGTCGTGGGTCATGTCTTCCTCGCGGGACCACGTCACTTTAACGGGCTTGCCAGCGGTCGATTTCGCGATACGGGCGGCAAAGCGGGCAAAGTCCACTTCGCCACGTCGGCCAAAACCGCCACCCAAATAGGTGGTGTGAATGAAGGTCTGTTCCGAATCGATTCCCACTTCAAAAGCACAATCGTCGCGCACCAATGTCGGTGCTTGCGTTCCCGTCCAAACGTCCAACCGACCGTCTTTGAACTGCGCGGTTGCGTTCATGGGTTCCATCGTCGCATGGGCGAGGTAGGGCACTTGGTACGTCGCCTCGACCACCTTTTCGCGGTTGGCGTCAGCAAGCACCAGGTCCACGTCGCCATCATTGCGCAGGTTATCGCCATCGCCGGTTTTGAGAGTATTTTCGATCACCGCCATGATGGCATCTGTGTTGGCGGGGTACGGGGCTTCCCCCCATTCCACCTCAACGGCATCCGCACCCTGGAAGGCGGCCCATGTGTTGGTGGCAATCACGGCGATCCCGCCGCCAAACGCCTCGTTTTCCGGGCCGGTGATGTCCACAACATCAATCACGCCACGCAGTTTTTTGGCTTCCGTTGCATCAAACCGCACCATCGTGCCGCCGAGACGGGGGTTCATTTTGATGGTGGCATAGACCATGTCCGGCAAATCAACATCGACGCCAAAGATGGGTGCGCCGGTCACTTTTTTGATCACATCCAGACGGGGCTGCGATTTGCCGAGTTGCTTCCAATCGCTGGCGTCCCGCAATTTCATGTCGGATGGCGGTGCAATCGTGGCTGCGGCCTCTGCGAGTTCTCCATAGGGAACCCGTTTTCCGTCTGCTAGGATGACGGAACCGTTTTCGGTTTTAAGACCCGATACCGGTTGATTAAACCGTTCTGCCGCCGCCGCTTTGAGTGTTTCGCGCGCCATGCATCCGGCTTCCCGCATACGGTCAAGCAGATCATTCACCGAGGACGATCCGCCCGTGGCTTGTAGACCCAACACTTTGCCAACACTGCCCATGGAAACGCGCATGAAACTGGCAAAGGTGCTGCGGTCGTAATGGGCTACAGGCGCGCCATCGGCCAGCATGGCTGAATTGTAATAGGCGTAGGCGGCGGGCGCCATTTCCGTCTTTATTGTAGAGACGTCCACGTCCAGCTCTTCCGCCACCATTGCGGCCAGTGTGGTGGAGATGCCCTGGCCCATTTCAGCGCGGGCGATCATGACTGTGATCTCGTTGTCTTTGCTGATTTTCAAAAACGGATTGAACGTAGTTTCGCCCTCCGCGAGATCATCTTCAAGCGGATTGGGATAGGTTTTGTTGAGTTGATAGGCGCCAAAGGCAACGCCACCGGCGATGGCTGCTGCGCTGATCAGGAACGTGCGGCGTAAAATCTTGCCCATGATTAAGCCTCCTCCTGCGTGGTCTGGGCTGCACGTTTGATTGCGGCGCGAATTTGCGGGTAGGTTCCGCAGCGGCACAGGTTGCCCGCCATGGATCCGTTGATGTCTTCATCGGTTGGATTGGGCGTCTCGTTGAGCAGAGCTACAGCGCTCATAATCTGCCCCGACTGGCAGTAGCCGCATTGGGGTACTTGCTCAGCCACCCATGCCGCCTGCACACGGTGCAGGGTGTCGCCGACAGCGAGCCCGTCAATTGTGGTTACTTCGCCGTCCACATCGCCCACTGCCAAAGAGCAGGATCGCTGCGCTTCGCCGTCCACCAGCACCGTGCAGGCGCCGCAGGCAGCGATGCCGCAACCGAATTTGGGTCCTTTTATGCCCGCCAGATCCCGCAGTGCCCAGAGCAAGGGCATGTCGGGGTCGGCGTCGATCTCGATGGATTTTCCATTGACGGTGAGTTGCATCTTGCCTCCAGTTTGTGGCCGACAGCGGCCCAAAATGCCCAGAAAATTAAGGGTGGTCACCCGATGTTTGATAGCGTGATGACACAAAGATGTGGTGCTGATAAGACACCAAAACCGAAAGTCGATGCCAGTCCTTCAAGACACCCAAGGCCCTATGTTCCAATCCTGCGACCCGTTTGAGACCCAAGCCCCTTTGACCATGCCCTTGGGCCGTCAAAAAACAGTGGGCGTGCGCGTGGGGGATGTGCAGGTTGGAGGTGGCGCACCCATCGTGGTGCAGTCCATGACCAACACGGATACCGCAGACATTGATGCAACGGTCGAACAGGTTGCAGCCCTTCATCGGGCCGGATCAGAGATCGTACGCATTACGGTGGACCGCGATGAAGCTGCGGCGGCTGTCCCAAAAATTCGTGAGCGTTTGGACCGGTTGAACATCCCAACTCCCTTGGTTGGGGACTTCCATTATATCGGCCACAAACTTCTGGCGGATCATCCGGCTTGTGCAGAGACGCTTGCGAAGTACCGCATCAATCCGGGCAATGTGGGCTTCAAAAACAAGCGGGATGCACAGTTCGGCGCGATCATTGATATCGCGCTGAAGCACGACAAGCCTGTGCGCATCGGAGTGAACTGGGGTTCGCTCGACCAGGAATTGCTCACAAAACTGATGGATCAGAACGCAGTGTTGGCACAACCGGCTCCGGCTGACGCCGTGATGCGCGAAGCGATTGTGCAGTCGGCCCTGCTTTCGGCTGCCGAGGCGGAACGGATAGGCATGGGGCGCGACAAGATCATCCTGTCGGCTAAGGTGAGTGAGGTTCAGCAACTGGTTGCCGTCTATGCCGATCTGGCCAGCCGCACCGATCACGCTTTGCATCTGGGGCTCACAGAGGCCGGTATGGGTTCCAAGGGTATTGTCGCATCATCGGCCTCACTGGGCATTTTGTTGCAACAAGGGATCGGCGACACGATCCGTATATCTTTGACGCCGGAACCTGGTGGCGACCGCACCCGTGAGGTGCAGGTTGCGCAGGAATTGTTGCAGGTGATGGGTTTCCGGTCCTTCGTACCCATCGTGGCCGCATGTCCCGGTTGCGGGCGCACAACGTCCACAGTGTTTCAAGAACTGGCCTCAAAAATCCAAGGGCAGTTGCGCGAGAACATGCCCCTTTGGCGCGAGAAATATCCCGGCGTCGCTGATCTCAAGGTCGCAGTGATGGGTTGCATCGTCAACGGTCCGGGGGAAAGCAAGCACGCCGATATCGGCATTTCCTTGCCCGGCACCGGTGAAACACCAGCCGCCCCGGTTTTCATAGACGGGCAAAAGGCGGTGACGTTGCGCGGGCCGCAGATCGCCGAGGAGTTTGAAGCCTTGGTGCAGACCTATGTTGAAAAACGCTATGGCGGCGCACAGGATGCGGCGGAGTAAGCCTTTCCTTTCGGCTAGTGTTTCTTGGTCCGCCCTGTTGTTGGCCTCCATTCTATCTCATTCCGCGCTTGCCCAGACAGTCTCTGATCCTGCTAAGCCAACAGATGCTGTCATAGACGCGAAAGATTGGCCGGTGCAGCGCATTTGCCGCGAAATCGAACGCGTCGCGAATGTGCACGATCTGCCTCTGGCGACTTTCACCCGTTTGATATGGACGGAAAGCCGGTTTGACATTCTTGCGCGCAGTCCTGCTGGTGCCCAAGGCATTGCTCAGTTCATGCCGGGTACGGCCCGAGAGCGAGGTCTGTTGGACCCATTTGATCCGGCGCAGGCCTTGCCCGCATCTGCTGCATTGCTCGCTGATCTTAAGCGCGACCTTGGAACGTTCGGTCTCGCTGCGGCAGCTTACAACGCCGGTCCGGCGCGTGTGCGTGGATGGCTAGCAGGACGGCGGACACTGCCTTTCGAGACCCGCGATTACCTGGCTGCACTGACTGGCAAACAGGCGGATTATTTCAAGACAAGGGGTGCGGATGTCATCGATTTTGCTTTGCTGCCGAATCGGACTTTCCAGCAGGGGTGCGAAGCGCTGCCGGTGCGCAAAACCCGTGCCCGATTGGCGCGGGTAACGGGTGCGGGTGAAGGCCTGCCCACGCCATGGGGTGTTCAGGTGGCCGGTAATTTTTCGCAAGATCGTGCCATGCGATCCTGGACACGCATCCGGGCGCGCCTTGGGGTGGCTGTGGGTGACAGCAAACCGCGTCTTTACCGTCAACGCACTCCAAGGGGCATGAAGTCCCGCTGGACCGTGCGTTTGGGAGCCAATTCACGGCAAGCCGCAAATGCGCTTTGCCAGCGCATCCGGGACGCGAACGGGTTCTGCATCGTACGGCGGAACCGGTAAGCGTTGGGTCTATCCGGGTGAGTTTAGCCGTAAAAATAGGCCAGAATATTGGACGCCGGTACAAAGCGCGTGGCGATGATTGCGGTGATCAGCCCCGCCGAGAGCGCAATCCAACTGCTTCTTCTCGGTTCGGCCTTGATGCTTTCGACCGGCCGCCGCTGTGCATTTTCAAATAGTTTGTCGAAAGCGGGCTGAAACAAGCCGTCGGTCAAACGAAGAAATCCGACCACCATCAAAATGAGCACTGTGCAGAAACCGGCAAGGTACCATCCACCCAGAGCAAACAGATCGAAGAGGGAAGCCACCACGATGCCGACCATGGATCCGACCACAAATTTTACCGCCAACGCAAAGGCGATAAATTCACAGTCCAACGTGGCATAGTTCATGGCTGAGGGCTCGCATCTGCACAATCCAGTGCGCACACTCTCGCAGAGACAAGTGAAGTTTCGATTGCTGCCACCCCTTCAATCGACGGCCAGATTTCTGGAGCGGGTGCGCGACAGAGACTGAACAGAGCCTAGTTTTCCCGGTTCGCCACAAATCGTGCGGCTTGCTTCAACACGTCCGCCTTAGTGCCAAATGGTTCCAAGCACGCATCGGCTTCTTCGATCAGCGAGGCCAGTTCTGCGCGGACGGCGTCTACTCCGTGCAGATCGACAAGCGTGCCTTTGCCTTGTTCGGCGTCTTTGCCAACGGCTTTGCCCATCACGTCGGCACTGGAGGTTTGGTCCAAAACGTCATCGGCCAATTGAAAGGCGAGGCCGATAATGTCCCCGTATCGGATCAGCGCTTTGCGCTCGCTGAGGCTTGCGCCGCCCAGTATAGCACCAGCTTCGCAGCTAAAACGGATCAATGCGCCGGTCTTCATCGATTGCAGGGTCCGGATGGCTTTTTCATCCGGCGTGGCCGTTTCCGCCTCAATGTCTAGCATCTGACCGCCGATCATCCCGCCCATTCCGCTGGCGCGTGCCAGATGCAGCACCAATTCGCAGCGCACGGCAGGGTCAGGGTGGGTGTGGTCCTGAGCCATCAAATCAAAGGCGAAGGTCAACAGAGCATCGCCTGCCAAGATTGCGGTCGCTTCGTCATAGGCTTTGTGAACGGTGGGCTGACCACGGCGAAGGTCATCATCATCCATGGCTGGAAGATCATCATGGATGAGAGAGTAGCAATGCACGCATTCCAGAGCACAAGCTGCTGATAAAGCCTCTTCCAGGGTCACTCCAAACAGTGCCGCTGATTCAAAAATCAAAAAAGGACGCAGGCGTTTTCCGCCGTTCAGCGAACCATGCCGCATGGCGGATATCAGTCTGTCCGGGCGCTGCTGTTCAAAACTGTCTGGAGTGGAGATCAGCAATTCGCTCAAGTGGTCGCTGACGCGTTTGGCGCTCATTTGCACGCGATGGGAAAAGTTGTTCGTCATTGAGGGATAGATTTTAAGATCAGTTTTCTGTCTCTGCATGGGGGTGAAACCATGGTCCGGTCAAGCGCATTGCGGTTTTGGCATGAACTGCGGTTCAGCTTGGTCTGCTTGTAATGTTGTCCGCCAATGCGTGCCCGTTAAGCAGCCCGACAAAACTGCAGTTGCCGTTTTGGGGTGTCGGGTCTAGAGCAAAACCTTCGAAGGATGCTGTAGCACCCAAGCCGAGCTATTAAAAATTGCCTAAACGGCGGACAGACGCGTTGTGCTGTGAGTGAGAGGAAGGGAAGGGCAGTGACCGAGCCAGTGCACCGTCTACCTTCTGACAGGTCTGCTGACCAACCATCGCAGCAGGTGCCCAGCGACACTTCTAGTAATACGAAGCCCCTTTTGAGTGAGTCGAGCCTGCGTGACGCGCCGTTGTTGCAGCCCCCGCTCGATCCTTCTGCACCAAACAACAAGCCTTCGAAAAAGACTGGCGGTTGGCGACGGTTTTTGGCCATTGCGGTCCGAAGAGCGGCCATTCTGGCTGTGACTGTCGGCCTTTTGCCTGTTGGTTTGATCGTCATCTACTCGTTTGAGGGCGTAAAGCCGGTCTCCACTTTGATGCTTTATGATACGCTGCGCGGGCGTGAGTATAAACGTGAGTGGGTCGCTTTTGATGCGATCGCCCCACCGGTTTGGCAGTCCGTCGTCTCTTCCGAAGATGGTAAGTTTTGCACTCATCACGGTGTTGATTGGGAAGCGCTGAACACCGTCATCGATGATGCGATGGAAGGGGAGCGCACCCGCGGAGCCAGCACCATCCCGATGCAAAACGCCAAAAACCTGTTTTTGTGGAGCAGCCGCTCCTATGTCCGCAAAGCGCTGGAGGTTCCTTTGGCTATGCTCACCGATTTGATGTGGTCCAAGCGTAGACAGATGGAGATCTATCTCAATATCGCTGAATGGGGGAATGGCGTTTACGGTGTCGGCGCAGCTGCCCGCACCCACTTCAAGCGTTCTGCCAAGCGTCTCACAAGACGGCAATCTGCATTGTTGGCGGTGAGTCTGCCCAATCCAAAAGTGCGCCGTCCGGCCCGTCCTACAAGAGGTCTATCTCGGCTTGCCCGGGTGGTGGAACGTCGTGCGCGGGCATCAGGCGCTTATGTGACATGCTTGCGGGGGTGAGCGGTGCGAAATTTCTTGCTTTGTGAGCCAAAAGCGCTATACCGCCGCTCAACCTGATTTCACAATCAGCCGGCAGGGCTGGTTTGGCATCGGCCCACCTTCCAAATTGGCGTGAGATATCACCGTACCTGGAAAGCGTAGGCCGCTGACTGTGTCTGCCGCAAACCCTATACACGCTGTCGCAGCTTGCGTTGCCGATAGTTGCACGAACCCGGAGACCTGAAATGGCTGTTCCAAAAAGTAAAATCACTCGCATGAAGCGCGGCCACCGTCGCTCTACGGATGCGTTGAAAAACCCCACCTATGTCGAAGACAAGAATTCCGGCGAATTGCGCCGCCCGCACCACATTGACTTGAAGTCCGGCATGTACCGTGGCCGTCAGGTGTTGGAGCCAAAGGAAAGCGTGTAACGCTTTTTTCGTCTATAATGACTGTTTAAAAAGGGCCTGCACATATGTGTGGGCCCTTTTTTGTGGCCCATACTGTGTTGTTCCTTTGGCCGTGTTGTTAGTTTGGGCCAGCTGGCATTAAACCCAAGATAAGACCACCACGCGCTCACCCAAGGAAGTTGCCATGATTACCACCATTCCCCTGATGATCGTTGCTTTGATTGCTTATAACGGTCTTTTGTTCGGCATCGGTCCGGCCAATCTGGACTGGTCTGCCGCCGTGTTCAGCGTCTCGATGATTTCAGGGGCAGTTTGGACGATGACGCTCGGGGATGTGATGATCGCCTTGGGTTTGTTTTTATTATTTTTTGAGATTCTCAAGGCGACCCGGTTCAGCACGCTTTCGATCGTGGACCATTTGCTGTCCACGCTGGTACTGATTGCATTTATCGTCGAATTCTTGCTGGTCAGCGGAGCGGCGACCAGCGTGTTTTTCTTGCTGATGCTGATTACCCTGGTGGACGTGCTGGCCGGATTTTCCGTATCCATCCGAACCGCGTCTCGCGACGTCAGTCTCGGTGGTGGCTCCCTTTAAGGGCGATTGCCGCTATTCGTCGTCGGATTTGCGCAGGGCGTTGCTGACGGCCTCTTTGCGATCCAGAGCGCGGTTCACGCGCATGCGCATCCGCTCTTCCAACGTGCGGGTGGCGGCGGGCAAAACAGCGCTTGCGGTGCGCAGAGGGCCTAGATCGAGGTCCTTTTTGCGCTTAGGTGGCACTTTTCCGATGGATTGCAATTTACTGGTCGGTTTTGACCCCAGCACCACATAATCAGTGCACAACGCCGGTTGGACGTGCATCGCGCTGATGATGACCGTTAAGGCCGTAAAGGTATTTGCCAGAGATCCCATGGTCACTATCCCACTCCATTACACTCAGCCGTACCGTACCGATGTCGCCTTAGAGTTCGGTGTTGGATTTGTGCGAAGTTTTCTTCAAATGCCTCTGGTGTTTACAACGCTTTTCTAACCATCGCTTGGCCGTTCGTCGCTCTTGAGCGTTGCCGTCAAACTGATAGTTTGCGGCCTTTCCCATTCGGCGTTTTTCGCTCATCAAACAGGACTTTTCGCGTGGCCAGCAGCCCTTATGACATCGATTTGGATCGCAACCCGGCCAATTTTGAGCCACTGTCACCGCTGACGTTTTTCAGGCGGGCAAAGGACGTTTTTGGTCACCGGCCTTGCTATGCCTATGGTTCCTACACTCGCACGTGGGGTGAGGTGTATGACCGCTGTGCGCGTTTGGCAGGAGCGTTGAACCGCGCTGGCATTGGTAAAAATGACACCGTGGCTGTCATCGCGCCCAACATCCCCGAGATGTTTGAGGTTCAGTTTGGTGTGCCCATGTCCGGTGCGGTCATGAACCCGATCAACATTCGGCTTGATGCAAAGACAATTGGCTACATTCTCGATCACGGTCAGGCGAAGGCCTTGATCGTTGACACCCGGTTTTCAGAGGTTGCGCAGCAGGCACTGAACCATGCTGGCAAAGCCGATATCTTGGTGATTGATATCGACGATACTGAAACGGATGAGCCCGCCGGGGCACGCATTGGGTCGATTGGTTACGAGGCCTTTATCCAAACCGCCCAGTCGGACGATCCGTGGAACCTGCCGGGTGATGAGTGGGATGCGATTTCGCTCAACTATACGTCCGGTACAACAAGCGATCCCAAGGGCGTGGTGGTTCATCATCGTGGTGCCTATCTGATCGCACTGGGCACGATTGCCGCCTGGCCGATGGTCAGTGCGGAGCCCGGGCAGTTTCCGGTGCACATGTATGTGGTGCCGCTGTTTCATTGCAACGGCTGGGGTCACGCTTGGGCGCTTGCGGCCAACGGAGGGATGAGTGTGCTGCTCCGCAACATCAATTCCGCCACCCTCTATGAGGGCATTGCTCAGCACAGAGTGACGCATTTTGGCGGTGCGCCGACCGTGCTTTCCATGTTGATCAACGCAACCGAAGAAGAGCGTCAGCCGTTTGATTGGCGTATTCAGGTTTATACGGCCGCCGCTCCGCCGCCTCCTTCGGTTATCAATGCCGTAAAGGCCGCTGGGTTTGATCTCACCCATGTCTACGGTTTGACCGAAACCTATGGCCATGTGGTGGAGTGTATTGAACAGGAAGAGTGGGCGGCGTTGGACGCCGATATGCGTGCGAGCCGATACG
>JBCBYZ010000038.1:0-24332 GCA_039815595.1 Pseudomonadota bacterium
GACAGCCGTTGGCAATGACAGCTTCTCCACACTGGTTGCAGCCGTGACCGCTGCCGGTCTCGTGGACACTCTGTCCGGCGATGGTCCCTTCACAGTGTTCGCACCGGTTAACGACGCATTTGCAGCTTTGCCTGCAGGCACCGTGGAAGATCTGTTGAAGCCCGAAAACAAGGGCACGCTGACCAAAATCCTCACCTCTCACGTGGTGGCAGGCAAGGTCGATGCGGCAACGCTGTTGGGCATGATCGAAAAAGGTCATGGCTATGTGAACATCACAACCGTCAGCGGCGATGTGATCACAGCACGTGCCGATTCCAAAGGCGTTTACATCTTTGATGAAAGCCAGCGCGTCACACGCGTCACCGCCACAGATGTGGACACATCCAACGGTGTCATCCACGTGTTGAACCAGGTGATGTTGCCCAAGTAAGGGACTTGTCGACGGTTGCGGAGCCAAGTTTCTCATTTCCACACCGTTGGTATCCGCGTTTGCCCGGCCCCTGAGAGAGCGGTCGCCGGGCCGGTCGCGCGGCCGTTTGGGCTCCCCATGTCTCGCCATCAGGCAGACTCTGAAGTCAAACGCTGCGCGGCTCGCCCTTCTCGCTCACAGTCATAACCGTCAAACGCACAAAAGCTCCCGATGTCCGCATCGGGGGCTTTTTTTGTGGGCAGCAAGATGACCATTGCCATCACTTGCCACATCGCTGGCCAAATCACCGGGATGTGACCCGTCGTGTCCGCATGAGACCGGTAAAACACCTAAATTACTGTATGAACTGAAAGTTCAATGGATTGCCGAAAAAGGATAGCGTGATGAACCGACGGGCTTTTTTGTGGAGCGGCACAGCCGCAGTTGGCGCATTTTCCTTCGCAAGTCTCGGCGGTCGCCCGGCCCGCGCCAACAGCGATCCTTTGGCCACCGCTACGACTTACGGCGCCGATCTCGTCAAATTGCCGATTGAGCCGATCACCAAGACTGACGCAGAATGGAAGGCGCTGCTGGCCCCGGATCAGTACGCCATTTTGCGCCAAGAGGCGACGGAACGCGCTTTCACAAGCCCCCTGGACCGTGAAAAGCGCGTCGGAACGTTTCACTGCGCTGGCTGCGATCTCCCGCTCTACCGTTCAGAAACCAAGTTTGACAGCGGAACGGGCTGGCCGAGTTTTTATGAGGGCATAAAAGGCACGCTGGGTACTAAAACGGATTACAAACTGTTTATTGCGCGTACCGAAGTCCATTGCATTCGTTGCGGCGGACACCAAGGCCACATCTTCAATGACGGCCCGGCACCGACCGGCAACCGTCACTGCATCAATGGTCTTGCCATGACATTTAAGGCCGACAACGCATCCGGCTAAAATGCCGCCTTGTTGCGAGCGGCTTTAAATGCGCTGCGTTAATTGGCGGGCGTCGGGTCTTTGATCAGTTTGCCCGTGTAAATCACGGGACCAGTCGCCGTTCCCGTCGGTGAACCACCTTGTGGCTCCAGTGAGATCGCCAGCAGATCACCATCTTTTGCCGTGATGTCTTTGAGATCAATCTGGCCTTCGCCAACCAAGCCAACAGACACTGCGGTCTGACCTTCCGGCACGTACCACAGTTCCAAGCTCTTGCCGTCGGGACGATCCACACCAAGGCTGCGCACACTCACGTCGCCCGTTTGGGGATTGACGGTGACAATCAAAGACGGCTGATCGCCCGCCGCATTGACCACGGCCACATATTGCGAGCCGGTCAAACCGCTAGGGGCCGGTGCCGTGTTTTCCGCAACCGGTGTCGGCGCGCCAACGCCCGGCAGATCGACAAAGCCATAGCGTTCGTTTGCCAAGAAACCGCCCAAACCCAAGGCTGCCACCGTCGCCGCGACGGCACCGAAGCGCCACCGTCCCCGTGACCGTTGCAGTGATGCCAGAAGGTTGTCGTTGGCCGCAGCTTTTGGTGCCGGATGATCGGTGCCTCCCGCGTCCAAGGCCTCACTCGTGCTGGTATCACTTGATGCCAATGCCGTTTTCGACACGCCAGCCGCCATGGCGGCGGCGCCCGCCGTGCCAGCGGCGGAGGTTTCAGAAAACAACTCCGTCTCAATGCGCGCAAACATGTTGTCGGGCGCAGCCGCCGGGGCGACGGATGCATTAAGCGCCCCAAAGGCGCGCTCCCAAAACCGCACGTCACGACGGGTGTCGGAATCATTGGCTATCGATGCTTCAAACGCCCGGCGCTCAACGCCGGACAGCGTGCCGATTACATATTCGGCCGCATCCAGTTCTCTCTCTTGCCTGCTCATGCTCTCTCCAAGCAGGACCTCAACGCGAGCAAGCCGCGCCTTAGTCGTGTTTTAATCGTGCCCACGGGCGCATCGAAACGTTCCGCAAGTTCTTCGCGCGAAAACCCTTCGTAATATGCCAAAAGCACATAGTTTCGATCGTCTTCCTTCATTTCCCCCAAGCAAAAGCGCAGGGATTCCAACTCGGCAAGATCGACATGCTCGGCATCTTGGCCGCCAAGCCGGAAAATCTCTTCCTCGTCACCAGGCTCATCGACGGTTTTTTCCGGCCGCGTCGCCCGAATGATATCGATCGCCCTGTTGCGAGCAATCGTTGCCATCCAGGTTATGGGGCGACCTTGGCCGGGGTCATAACTTCCGGCCTTTTGCCAAACCTTCACGAAAACGTCCTGCAAGACGTCTTCTGATTTCTGCCTGTCTTTAAGAATACGCAGAACCACACCGAAAAGTTTTGCGGACGAGCGATCATAAAGATGCCTGAACGCAAGGCGATCACCCTTTGCAGTGAGGGCGAGCAGGTCCTCCAACGGAGTCTGGGATTCCATACAGTGTGCTTTCGTATCTAAAACCGGGCGACAGCGCATGTGCGCGTAACGCCACAGCATGACCCTATCAAGACGACCTTGGTTTGCACAATGTTGAAATTCCACAAAGGTTTACGACCAAGAGGCCGTCTTGAAGCTGTGAGGTCAGGGTTTGGGATCGGGCAGGCCGGACCGGATATGGATATCCTGCTGCGGAAACGGCACTTCGATTTGAGCTTCGCGGAACGCCTTTTCAATGCGGAAACGCACGTCAGTTTCCACCGAGATGACTTCCATCAAATCGCGAATGAAAAAGCGTAACTCGAAATCCAGAGACGACGCGCCAAAGTCCGCAAAATAAACAAACGGGGCCGGATGTGTGGCAACGCGGTCATCGTCCTCCAACACAGAAAGCAATACCTCGCGCACTTTTTCAACGTCTGACCCATAAGCGACGCCAATGCGGATGATGACGCGGCGAATGCGGTCAACATGCATCCAGTTGGCCACCGCCGTGTTGATAACTTCAGAGTTGGGGATGATCACCGACTGGCGATCAAACGTTTCCAATTCCGTGGCGCGCACGTTGATCTTGCGCACAAACCCTTCCGTCCCCCCAACCTGAATGATGTCGCCGGACTTAATCGGCCGTTCGATCAGCATGATCAGGCCGGACACGAAGTTGTTGACGATGTTTTGCAAGCCAAAGCCGATACCAACCGAAAGCGCACCGGCGATAATGGCGATGTTGGAGAGGTTGAAACCTGCCCAGCTGATCGCGATCAAAGCGGCGATGAAGTAGCCAAGATACCCAAGGCCGGCACGGACCGAGTTTTTAACACCGGCATCCAGTTTGGTGCGGGCCAACACTTTGCCATCAAACCAGCGCTGGAACAGACGGGTGAGAGCTACGAAACCGATGAACACGCCAATCGCTAACAGGATCCGACCCAGCGAAATTTCGACACCCCCAACTGTAAATCCACTGAGGGCCGAGAAGGCGACCGAGGCCATCTCATCGGCACGACTGCCCCATTGCTGCAAAATGAGCGGAATTCCGATCAAGGTGACAGCGACATTGAATATGATGGAAAGAACCAGACCGATCTGGTCCAGTCCAAGAGGCGTGCGCCCGTTTTCCAGCATCCGTTTGCCATAAGACGTGGAGGCAACAGCGCCCTGCGCCGCCAACGCGCGAGCGGCCTGATAGCCGATATACATGGTGGCGACGATGGTGCCGGTGATGACGATTTGGCCGGCGACGAACCGTGCCAGGCTGACATAGCCCGTCACCGCCATGAGAACGATGGCGACCACTATGAACCAAATCAGCCAGTACAAGAACGGGTTCCACCCTCCCAAAGCGGGTTTGGCGGCTGCGATGGGCGTACCATCAGCCCCCACTTGGCCGTCAAGTTGCCCAGTCGCAACCGGCGCGGAGAGGCGCGTGGTGACCATGGCCACCAATAGGGCTGCAATCAGCAGTGTTGAAAGCAGCGTTTTGACGATGGTGAGGTTCACCGAAAAGCCAAAGATCGAAATGAGTTCCGTCAGGTAGGCATCGACGCCGTAAACGACCGCCATGGACAGGCCCAAAACGAACAAGCGCGCAGCGGGTCCATTGGGGATGTCCAGCAAACGACGGTTGGGGTGTCGCGGGGCCAATATGGCGCGCAACAAAAGGCTGACAAAAAAGATGCCCGCCAACACCCAGTAAAGCGCGGGCACGATCTGATCGATGCGGAAGCGGTACAACCCGTATTGCTCCGCCAGTGCATGGAGAGCCAGCAGGAACAGGCCGAACACGGCCCCGGTTAAAACCGTGGACAGGAAGGCGTGCAAAACCCGCTGCAGAGGTGGCAGAGGTGTGGTGCTGTCGGTCGCATCAAAGCGACGGCGAACGACAGACCGCAGCCAAATGAGGCCACCGCCGATGGCACCGCTGACCGCCAAGACGATGAGCAGGCTGGGCAGTCGAAACTGAACAAGCGACCAGAGCCACGTTCCAACCGTGCCCGTGACCGATGTAATTGCAGCGGGTGTTTCGTTCAAAACATCCGTGAACCGGTCAGCGTCCAATGGCTGGCGCTTCAACAGGGAGGAGACAAACAGACTGCGACGCAGTTCCAATGTCCTGACTACAACGGAGTTGGCCTGCACGGTCATCAGTTCGGCATCGCGCACGACCACCGTCGCCCGGGTTTTAAGATCGGACAGAGCCTGTCGCTCCGCAGCAATTTCCGGCGGTTCCGGCGGCTGACCTTCTGCGGGCAACGGCGGAAGACGGTCCAGACGCGCGTTCACATCGCTCAGTTGCGGTTGAACCCTCAGCACGCGCTGCAAAGCATCGCCACGGACACGAAGCGCCGTATCGCGCGCGGCTATGAGTTCTTCTTCGGTCAGGCCCGGTTGGCTTAACTTTTCACGGGTTGCGGTCAGTTCTTCCTGCAAAGGCGCTAGGGCAGCGCGCAGCTGGTCTGCGATATCCGGTCCATTGGAAACCGATGTTGTGGGGGTGCCTGAGGACGCTTGTCCGTTTTCCGCCGGGACGGTTGGCGCAGACGTCTGCGCGAGGCCCGGCTGGATGCCAGCTTGGGCAAGAATCAAAGCAGAAAGCGCCAGCAGAGCGAAAACGAGGGTTCGGATGTTCCTCGGCGTCCCCAAACGCTGGTCAAGGGATAGGAAAAGTGAACACGAAGAAATCAGGGTTTTCAAGAAATAGGCTAACGGCTGGATGTTGTGGTGAAACGCCCGCAATGATCAGCAGGCGGTTCTTGGGCCTACGTACACTTTCAAGCGGTTATGTGTGAGGACACTACACGGATTCGACAAAGAACGCCTCCGGAAATCAGTCGAAAAGACTGCGCCGAAACCGACCAGATCAACGTGGTATCCTGTTGAGTGCAGTATTCCTATTGAGAAACGATGCGGGCCTTACCGCCTTCAATGAGCACAACCTCTCCCCCTTCAACCACCAGCAGATCGCCGGAAGAAAAGGTCAGGAAACATCCTGCTGGGCAGGCTTGCACGTCGCTGTTGGCCGGGACAGCGATATCCTTTGCCTCACCATTTTCTGTCACCTTGACCGTTTGCGCTTCGGCACCGGCATTGCGGATGGTCACGGCCAATGCCGCAGGTGAGGCGGCCACCCAAGCGGTTGTCAGTGCAATTAAAAATACAGCGGTTTTCATCGGTTTCTCAAAACTGTGGGTGATGCCCCTTAGAGTGGGCGTGCTTGAATTAGGCGCTAAATCTGTTGCCATTGTGGCGTGAGATTGGGTGGCGAAAGACTGAACCAAACTCCTTAAAATCTATGTCCCGTGCGCGCTCAAACGAGCTTTTGAACACAACCGGTTTTTGCTGATCTGTAAGCTGCTTCTTCCGCCTCTAAGTTTGCCAGATAGTCTGCCGCTGTATTGGCCAAGGGTGTGCCATCCACCAGATGATCCACCACGTGGCGCGTGAAATTGTAGACGCAGTCACCGCCAAAGCCGTGATCGTTCCACCTGTAATCTATAGTCTGCCAGTTAGACGAACCGCGGTGCCGGAATGCGAGTTGCGCCTCACCGTCCAAACGCAATTCGCCTTTCTCACCATCGATGATCAATTCACCCATGGTGCGGCGTGTGTTGGTGGCCGCGTGATCCGCCAAACGGTTAGCATCAATGAGTGTGCGCGGTCCATTGTAATGACCCAGGACTAAAAGGCCGTCATCCTCACCGGCGATCACCGGATTCAATTTGCGCAGATCGGCCCAGATGGTTTCCAGCGGGCCAAAAAGATAGCGAAACACGTCAATGTAATGGACGCCGGTTTCGTGAACCATGAAACGCTCCATG
Source organism: Pseudomonadota bacterium (assembly GCA_039815595.1). GTDB lineage: Bacteria > Pseudomonadota > Alphaproteobacteria > Rhizobiales > Rhizobiaceae > Pseudahrensia. The sequence continues at coordinate 6,649 of JBCBYZ010000038.1, forward strand.
GTTTGGAAATAGGGCTGCCGCTCCAGATAGGCGTCCGCGCCCCGCCCGTCCCCCGGTCTGAGACGAAACTGCGCCTGATAAATCGCCCCAAGTCGCCCCTCATCCAACACCGCTTCGACCGCCTGATACCACGGCTGGAACCGGAAGTTTTCATGCACCACGCATGTTGCGTCGGCGCGTTGTAGGATCTTTACCGCGTCACGCGCGGCGTCCAATGTGCCGCAAAACGGTTTTTGGCAAATACTTATCACGCCTTTGGCGGCACAGGCCTCAATCAAATCGCGATGGGTCGGTGGCGGTGTGACGATGTCCACCAGATCGACGTTTGCCGTTTCGATCATCTCACGGGCGGAGGCAAAGACTTTTGCACCATGAGGTTTGGCAGCCTGTTCGGCGGCGGACGCATCAAGACTGGCGACGGCGACGATCTCCACCTCCGGGCAGCGCATCCACGCATCGAAGTGGAACTGACTGAAGTAACCCGTGCCCGCGATGGCAACCCTAATAGAAGCGGTCATCCGCAGGGCGCTCTACGCAAGTCTTGGATCGTCTTTGGCGACATCGGACAAAGCAGACTGAACCGCTACTGAGATAGCATCCACCCCAGCGTTTCCGCCCCGTTCGGTGGACACCAGTGTGCCATCGCGGAACGCATCGTCCACCGCTGCGGTGATCAGACGTCCGGCTTTGGAAAGGTTCGCATCGCCTTTTTCTTCGCCCAACCAATCCAGCATCATGGCACCGGAGAGGAACATCGCTGTTGGATTGGCTTTGCCTGTACCGGCGATATCCGGAGCTGATCCGTGGCACGGTTGGAAGACGGCATAATCGTCACCAATGTCCGCTGAGGGCGCCATGCCCAGACCGCCGATCAGACCAGCAGCGAGGTCGGAAAGAATGTCGCCATACATGTTTTCTGTGACCATCACATCGTAGATCCACGGGCGGCGAACCATCTCCATTGCGACAGCATCAACGTAGGCACTGCGCTGCATGATACCAGGATTCTGTTCCGCGACACCTTCGAAGACTTCCCGCCAAAAAGCCATGGACTTGAAGACGTTGGCTTTGTCCACGCTGGTCACCTCACCGGCATAGCCCCGGGCTTTGCGCTGGGTGGCGAGTTTGAATGCGTAACGGCTGACCCGTTCCACGCCCTTGCGGGTGACCACTTGCGTGTCAGTGGATTCGGTTTCGGTCAACGTGCCTTTGCCGACAGACGCAAAAAGGCCCTCGGTGGATTCACGCACCAGCACGAAATCAAGCGCGTTGCCGCGTTCGTCCGCCAGCGGGCCGGTGACACCGGGCACCGAGCGCACGGGCCGAACACCGGCATAGAGTTCCAATTCGAAACGCAGATCAATTTGCGGAATGATTTCGGTGCCATCGGGATAGCGCACTGCCGGGTCGCCCATGGCGGCGAGCAAAATTGCATCCGCATCGCGGCACCCGGCAATAGTTTCCGGCGGCAGGGCGTTGCCCAATTTCGTATATGCGCCTGCGCCCGCTTCGTACCATTTTTCTTCTACTTCAGGCAGACCAAGATGCGCCATGGCCTGCTGGATCAAAGCGACACAGGGTTTGGTGATCTCCATGCCAATGCCGTCACCCGGCAAAACGGCGATGGTGAGGGGCGACGTGTCGGCAGCAGACATGATTTGGATCGCAATTCGGAGGAGCTCAAAATCTCAACGCGGTTTTGAGCGGTTCGATATTGAATGTCCAGTGTACGGGCTGATGGCCCGCAACCGGCATGTCGATCACGGGCAATCGGTCATCCAGCAGGCACCCAAGCACGGCTTTGCTCAGATCGGGGCCGCAAAAAGCGAGGTTCGACACATTTTTGCACACTTGACCCGCTGCCTTGTCGAGATGCGGACGTCCCATGGTGTGATTGCGCCAAGCCTGCTCCACCCAATCGAGATGGTCAGGGTCCACGTCTTGCAAATAGATTTCGGTTCCACGGTTGGAAACGCGTAAAACACGATTTGAAACGATCGACGTGATCCACGCGTCGCCATTTTCGTCAAACGCCAACCCATCCGGGAATGTACCCGCTTCAAAACTTGCGACGGTTTTCCGATCGGACAGGGTTCCATCCGTTGCAACCGCATAACTGGTGAGACGACGGGCGAAGGTTTCGTTCACGAAGAGGCGTTTTCCATCGGGGTGGAGCAGGCATTCGTTGGTGTAACCGAGACCGTCGGCCACGATGCGCCCTTCCCCACCCTCGCGACCGGTAAACACCACGAAGCCATCGGCCACGTCGGAGCGATAGGCAGCACCGCGCGGCACTTTTCGGGTGGATACTGTGATCCAGACACGGTCTTGCTCGTCCACCGTCACAAAATTGCTAGGCGGCAAAGGTGCCCCTTCGGCATGGGTGAGAAACGTGTCCAGCGTGCCATCGACCGAGAGGCGAAACACGCCGCCCGTCTCATCCCCCAAATGGGCAATCAGGAAATCCCCGCCATCCAAGAGGCAAATGCCATTGCCACGCAGGGGGCCGTCCAATGCTGCTTCTGCAGCAGGCGTGTGATGGTTGACCAGATGGCGCACGCATGTGCCGTCCGGTGCGATCACTGTCACGCCGCCGGGCTCCGTCCAGTCCGGCACGAAGACTGTCCCCGAGTGATGGGCCATGGCGCATTCCGGTCGAGCAAGGTCAGCACCGACGAAAGAAATCCGGTCGAGGGAGAGCGGGGTGAAGGTGTCAGAATGGCCCATCAATCATGTCGCTCCTCACCGTCCGCGCGCCCGCATTGACGGGCACTTTATCGGGTCGTCCTTTCGGGGCAGGTTAGACAGGATGAGCGTCTGATTTCCACCGATGAAGTGCCCCAAATCTGGGTACAAGGTCGCAAAAACGCCCCACATGTCCCCGAAATCGCCCATGGTCTCCCGCGAAAACAGCATGAAGTCTTGAACCCGATGGCCGTTCAACGCCTGAAAGACACGATTATTAACCAAATTGCCGCCGGTGAGGTCATCGAGCGGCCAGCCTCTGTTGTGCGTGAATTGGTGGACAACGCGGTGGATTCGGGTGCGACGCGTATCGAAATTTCCACCGCCGCCGGAGGACGTGGTTTGGTGCGCGTAACCGACAACGGCGCTGGCATGAGCCGGGAGGATTTGGCGCTCGCGGTGGAGCGTCACTGCACATCGAAGTTATTTGATGATCTTTTGAGCATCGAAACGCTTGGGTTTCGTGGCGAGGCTTTGCCGTCCATCGGATCAGTGGCGAAATTGTCGATCCAGTCGCGACAGGCCGCCGGCGAGGGTTGGCACATTCAGGTGAACGGCGGCACGGTGAACGCGCCCCGCCCCGCCGCTTTGGCAACCGGCACGATCGTTGAAATGAGCGATCTGTTTTACGCCACACCGGCGCGGCTGAAATTTCTCAAGACTGACCGTGCCGAAGCCAATGCCGTCACAGAAACCGTTCGGCGGATCGCGCTTGGCCATCCCGAAGTTCATTTTACGCTGTCAGGCTCAGACCGGCAGACGTTGGACTTTCCTGCGGTCAACGGTGGCGACGCGTTGCGGCGGCGAGCCCGTCAGGTGATCGGACCTGACTTCGTGGAGAACGCCGTGATCGTGGACGCCGAACGGGAGGGTGTGCACTTGGCCGGTCTCGCGGGCCTGCCAACTTTCAACCGAGCCAACAGTCTTCACCAATATGTCTATGTGAACGGACGACCGGTGCGGGATAAGCAGATCACCGGCGCGATCCGGGGGGCCTATATGGATTTCCTGTCGCGCTACCGGCATCCGGTGGTGGCGCTGTTCATCGATATCGACCCGGACCAAGTGGATGTGAACGTGCATCCGGCCAAGTCGGAAGTGCGCTTTCGCGACCCCGGTTTGGTGCGCGGTCTTTTGGTGGGTGCCCTCAAACAAGCGATCTCAGAAGCGGGTCACAGAGCCTCTACCGAGGGGCGCGACGGTTTGATGGCGGCATTTCAACGGCCCGATTCCCCAAGCGCTGAAGGTCGTGGTTTTGGTTCCGGACAGACCCATCAAAGCCAAGCCTACAAAAGTCCGGGGGTCGTCGACCACGACTGGACCCAGTCTCCTTACGCTCCAGACAGTGCCCCCCCGGTAACGACCGGTTTTTCGGAAGGCGGGCAAGCGGCTTTCACAGGCGTCTCAGAACGCTCCGCCGATCTGAGGGTGGTGGACCCAATCGAGGAAGAGGGGCACGACAGCCAAGCACCTTTGGGGGTAGCGCGAGCGCAAGTTCATGAGAATTTCATCATCGCGCAGACGGAAACCGGGTTGGTGATCGTCGATCAACATGCCGCCCATGAACGTCTCGTCTATGAACGGTTCAAGGCGCACATGGCGCAAAACGGTATCGAAGCACAGATCTTGCTGGTGCCGCAGATTGTTGAACTGACGCAAGAGGCGCGCAATCATCTGCTGGACCATGCAGACCTACTCACCCGTTTTGGCCTCACACTGGAAGCCTTTGGCGAGAGCGCAGTCGCCGTGCGGGAAACGCCTGCCATCTTAGGGGATGTTGATTGCACGAAACTGCTGGAAGATCTGGCGGACGAGATTGCGGAATGGGGCACGGCCAATCAGCTTCAAGAACGCATCGACCACGTAGCCGCCACCATGGCCTGTCACGGCTCGGTGCGCTCCGGCCGTCGATTGCTGCCACAGGAAATGAACGCCTTGTTGCGCGATATGGAACGCACGCCCAATTCCGGCCAGTGCAATCACGGGCGGCCCACCTATATTGAATTGGGCTTGAAAGACATCGAACGGTTGTTTGGACGCCGCTAAAGGCAATTCCGTTTTGACAAAACTTCGTTTAGGTTCGCCTCTAAGAACGGTGCCGTCGGTTTCTGGACGGCAAATTATGAAGGCCGTTTGGGCAGGGAGGGAGACATGCTCGATAGACTGAACGATCCGGCTGGGCTCGTGGCCCAAGTGCGCTTCACGGAAGCCGACTTTCAGGTGAAAGTCCCCGGTCGCCATGTCCTGTGCGCCATCACGGGCAAAGCCATTCCGCTCGATGAGTTAAAGTATTGGAGTTGGGAACGGCAGGAAGCCTATGTCGATGTGGAAGCTTCGATCCAGGCCGAAAAGCAAGCGGGCCGTTTGTTTTAAGCCAGCCTTTGCGTCTGGACCGCGATCGGCTCAGCCCTTCAAAGCCAAACGATGCTCACGGGCTTTTCGAAACGTGTCGGCAATCAGGCCTTCCACCATTTTTGGTGTTTCAAACTGCATCTCGACTTGCACGATGTGGCTGTGTTTCAAGAGCAAATTCTGCGCGCTGCCCATGCCCTTAAGGCGGGCCGCGTCTTTTGTGGTGGTGATCAGTGTCAAGTCACCCCGTTCAGCGGCCTGCAGCAATTGGTTGCAATCATCGGTGCTGTAAACCCCGTGGTCGGGAAATGACTTTTGCTCCACGACGTCTACGCCGAGCGCGCGGGCGGTCTCGAAGAATTTTTCAGGGTCAGCGATGCCTGCGAAGGCAAGCGCTCGAACACCTTTCCAAACGCTCGCATGACGCGCTTTCAAAGCAGCCGCCAGCGTAGGCTTGGCCATGCGAGCCGCTTGGCGCACGACGAGAGCGGTTTTGTCAGACGCACCGATGACGAGAATAGCAGAGGCGTGGGGCAGTTGCGCGCGCAACGAGGCCCGCATGGGTCCGGCTGGGATGGTGAAGGCGTTGCCAAGACCGCGCCGCGCGTCGACCACCACAAGCGAAAAATCCTTGTGTAGAGACGGGTTTTGAAACCCGTCATCCATGATAATCAGATCAACGCCCATAGTCTCCAACAGGCGGGCCCCGGCGGGTCGGTCCGAGGAGACGACCGTCGGACAAGCCTGCGCCAGCAATAAAGGTTCGTCGCCGATATCGCGGGCGTTGTGTACCGCCAAGTCGACCAATGTTGGTTTGGAGACGCTGCCGCCGTAGCCCCGGCTCAAGAAACCGGGAGTGTGGCCCATGACTTTGGCGATGGCGGCCACGGCCAGCGCCGTGGGTGTTTTGCCAGCGCCACCGGCGAGAAGATTGCCGACGCAGAACACGGGCAGGCTCGACACATATGACGGCTTGGACCTCATACGTTTAGCGGCAACCGCGCTGTACACCCAGCCAAAAGGCGCAAGCGCCCATGCCGCCAGTCCCGGAGACTGAAACCAAAAGGGCGGCGCTTCGCTCATAGGCTGTGTTGCCTCAAAAGCATTGTCGTTCGATAGATCATAACCCGCCGCAAGAGGTTATTGCCCGGCCAATTGCACCGTCGGATGGTCATCACCCTCCCGCGCATCAGAACCAGACGCAGAGGTCCGAAGCCGCTCCAAACCGGACTTGAGGCGCAAAGGCATGATGTAAGCATCGAGGGCGTGAACTGTTGTCTCAACGGCACCTGCCATGGCGTTCACAGTCTCGTAGCCCGCCTTCTGCATGGCATTAAGGTCATTCTCGTTTCGAAACAGATGCAACACGTGACCGGCCAGCATTTTTTCGTCCCGCACCAGACGCGCGCCACCGGCCTTGAGCAGGTTTTCGTAGGCCTCACGGAAGTTCTGGACATACCGCCCGGAGAGGATCGCAACACCGGCGCGCGCCGGTTCAAACGGGTTTTGGCCGCCCTCCGCCTTCAAAGATTTGCCCATGAAGACGATGCGCGACAGGCCAAGATAGAGCGCCATTTCACCGATCGTATCGCCCAAGAAGACCTGCGTTTCATTGGTGATGGGATCTCGGGAACTGCGGGTTGTGACACGCAGGCCCTGGGCCGCCAGATCAGAGGCAATCCGCGCGCTGCGTTCGGGATGGCGGGGCACGATAACAGTGAGCACATTGGGTTCGTGCAGGGCAAGCATGCGGTGGGTGTCTGCAACACAGACCTCTTCCCCGTCATGGGTGCTGGCTGCTACCCACGAAGGACGCAAGCCAATTTGCGCGCGCAGTGCGGCCAGTTCCGTGGGGTTGGCGGGTGGCAGTTCCACATCGGTTTTCAAGTTACCGGCAACCGTCACCCATGGCGCGCCAAGATCGCGGAAACGTTGCGCGTCCGTTTCGCTTTGCGCGATGACCTGCGCCAGCTGGCCAAACACCGCTTCCGCCAACGCCGTGCGCTGTTGCCAGCGTCGGTTGGAACGGTCCGACATGCGGGCGTTGACCAGTATTTGCGGCACGTTGCGCTTGGCCAATTCGCGGATCGTGGTTGGCCAGATTTCCGACTCCGCAAAAATAGCGAGGTCAGGACGCCAATGGTCCAAAAACCGGGTGATCGCCCTTTGCATGTCCAGAGGCACGTATTGGTGATGGGTTTGCGGCGACAACCGTTCTTCGGCGATGGCGGCAGACGTGACCGTGCCCGTGGTGAGCACGATGGAAACATCGAACCCCTCAATGCGCTCGATGAGCGGCATGATTGCAAGCGACTCCCCCACGCTGGCTGCGTGTAACCAGACGACCGGGCCCAAAGGACGGTTTACGCTGGCATAACCATAGCGCTCCCCCCGCCGTGCATGGTCTTCTTTGCCCTTTGCGGCGCGGGCGCGCAAAAACGGCCCGACAAAAGGATAAGCAATCATGCCGAAGCCCCGATACAGCCGGAGCAGGGTTTGCGCGAAAAAGGGGGACAAACGGTGTCGCTTTGAATACGGGGTTAGAAGCAGGCCCGAAGAGCGATGGGCCGCAAATCAGTCATTTTCAGGATCGAGCAAGCGGTGCAGATGCACGATGAAATAGCGCATGTGGGCGTTGTCCACGGTAGACTGGGCCTTGCCCTTCCATGCAACGCGGGCGCTGGCGAAGTCGGGAAAGATGCCGACCACATCGAGCTTCTCCAGATCGCGGAAAGTGACGCCTTCCAAACTTTCCAGTTCGCCACCGAAGACGAGGTGCAGCAGTTGTTTGTTGTCTTCCGAATTGCTCATCAGCAAGGCTCCTGGAAATCTCAATAAGTGTCGTATCAGGTGCGCCAGAGACATCGTCTCCGCGCTGGCTTCACCCGTTATTCATCGCACCGCGAACGTAATCAAGCATTTCGTTTTGGTGGGTCCTGTGGGCGCAAACCAAAGCTCCGTGCCGCACGTCCTGACAATTGTATTGCAGAGGTTGACCATCCAGCCCCGTCAGCATCGCGCCGGCCTCATGGGCGATGAGGTCTGCCGCGGCCAGGTCCCAATCCTTTGCGCTGGCGCGGGCAACCGCAACATCGGTCTGACCGCAGGCCACCATGGCGATGCGGTAGGCCAAGGACGGAACGAACGGGTCTTTGACCACGGTGTGGGGCACGTCCTTGTCAAACCGTGTTTGAAAGGACCGCGGACCGGTCAGGCAGATGGTCTTTTTTCCATCCTCTGGTGCGCCTTCCGTGCTGGCACGCAGAACACGGGCTTTGCATTGGGACCCGTTGATGCGCGCGCCCATACCCGCAGCGGCCAAGTGTTGTTCTTTCAAAACCGGACAATCCAACGCCCCGGCATAAGGTCGGCCATTTTCCACAATGGCAATGGAGACGCACCATTGGCTCATGCCATTGATGAAGCCACGCGTCCCATCAATCGGGTCCACGATGAACGTGCGCTGCGCTTGCAAACGACGGTCGTCGATATCGGTTTCTTCCGACAGCCAGCCATAATCCGGCCGGGCCTTGAGCAGGTTTTCCTTCAAGAACGTGTCGACCGCGAAGTCGGCTTCGGAAACGGGGGAATCGCCCTCCTTCATCCAAACTTGCGGATCTTTATTGAAATAGCGCAGGGCGATTTGACCGGCTTCTGCAGCCAGGTCGGCAATCAGGTCCAGATCGCGTTGATAGGAGTCTTGCGCGTCATCAGCGTCCGCCAATCGTCATCTCCGCGACCAGAATTGTGGGGGCATTTGTGCCAAACGATTTGTCGAGATCATTAGCCGCGATAAGGCTTGCAAACATGGTGCGCAGGTCGCTGGCGATGGTCACCTCGTTGATGGGTGGACCGATCTTTCCGTTTTCAATCAGATGGCCCGACGCGCCGCGCGAGTAGTCCCCCGTCACCAGATTGACGCCTTGGCCGATCAATTCGTTGACGTACAACGCCGTGCCTGCGCTCGCCATCAACTCTTCGGGTGACATGGTGCCCGCCATGAGAGTGAGGTTGGTGCTCGATGGGCTGGTGGAACTGCCGGAGCGCGCGGCCCGGGCGTTGCTTTCCAAACCCAGTTCGGAGGCGGTGCGGCCGTCCAACAACCAATTGGCAACGCAGCCATCTTCGATCAGTGCCAGCGCTTCAGGATACAGCCCTTCACCGTCAAACGGTCTGGACGATGCGCCGCGCAAGAGGTGCGGTTCGTCGATGATCTGAATGCTATCGGGAAAAATCTGCTCGCCCATGGCGTCGCCCAGAAAGGACGTTTTGCGCACGATGGACGAAGCGTTGAGAGCGCCTGACAGGCTCGACACCAAACCGCGCGCGACGCGGGGATCAAAAATCACAGGCATTTTTTGGGGGGTTAGCGTTTGCGGGTTAAGCCGTGCCGCCGCCCGTTCGCCTGCGCGTTTGCCAATCTCAGATGCACTGCGCATGTCCATTTGGTGACGGCGGCTGTCAAAATCATAGTCGCGCTGCATCTTGTCACCTTCACCAGCGATCACCGAGACGGCATTGGAGAAACGGCTTGCGCGATAGCCACCCAAAAACCCTGTGCTGGTGGCGAGTACCGTAGCGCCTACCGTGTGGCCGGCGGATGCGCCACTGGATTGGGCGATGCCTGGTACAGCCAAAGCGGCCTCTTCACAGGTTAAAGCCAGATCTTGCAGCGCATTCACGCCGGGCACAGTCTCATCGTACAAGTCCAGATCAGGTACGGTTTTGGCCAAACGATCTTGCGGTGCCAGTCCTGCATGTTGGTCTTCCGGTGAAACGCGGGCCATGGCCACAGCGCGAGCCGCCAGCGCATCGACGTCCCCGCCGCCATTGGTGGAAATGCTGGCGGACTTTTGGCCGACAAACACCCGCAAGGAAAACGCTGTGTTGGCAGAGCTGTCGGTCTCTTCCAGCTTGCCGTGGCGCACCTCCATGCTGACAGACCGGCTGGCCCCCACCACCGTATCGGCGGCATCAGCACCCGCGCGCTTGGCCGCCTCGATTAGGCTGGCCGCGCGATCCTGCAGCGCTTGCAGGTCAATCGCGTCGCTTTGAGATGCGTCTTGAGCGGTTGTCGATGGTGTCAAAGCGTGTGCTCCGAAGGTCGCTGCGCAGGATTGCGCTTGAGAAAGTCCCATTGGTTGGCAGGCGGGTTTCCGCTTCCAAAACAACGCGAAACAATGCCATGGTCTATAGGCTGGAGTAACGCCAACCGAAAGGTTTGACATTGGCGGAAGGCAACCTTTTTCTGGATGCGGTCGTCCTTTTGGGGGGCGCGACCATTGCTGCGCCTCTTTTCAAGAAAATCGGACTGGGCACAGTGCTCGGTTATCTGTCCGTGGGTTTGGTACTCGGACCTATCTTAAATTACGTCCACGATGGTGAAGAGGTTTTACACGTCGCAGAACTGGGCGTGGTGCTGCTGCTGTTTCTCGTGGGTTTGGAGTTAAACCCCACGCGGCTGTGGTCCATGCGCGGCGAGATTTTTGGGCTGGGGACGGCGCAGGTTGTCTTGAGCGGTCTCGGAATCGCGGTGGTGGCGTGGCTCGCTTATTTTTCCCTCGCAAGCGCGCTTGTGGTCGGTTTCGGGCTTGCACTGTCGTCCACGGCCTTCGCCCTGCAATTGTTAGAGGACCAACGGGCAGAAAACACCCGATACGGCAAACGCGCGTTTAGCATTCTTCTGTTTCAGGACTTGGCCATCGCGCCCCTTCTGGTGGCCGTGCCGCTCTTGGCGGCTGGTACGATGGAAATGACGTCGCAAAGTTGGGCTTCACTGGGCATCGCAGTTGGCAGTCTGGCTGCGTTGATTGTTATCGGGCGCTATTTGCTCAACCCGCTGTTCGGCATCATCGCGGCCACCGGTGCGCGGGAAGCGATGATTGCGGCCGCGTTGTTCATCGTTATCGGCGCTGCCGTGTTGATGCAGTATGCCGGACTCTCCATGGCGATGGGCGCCTTCATCGCCGGTGTGCTGCTGGCAGAATCACGATACCGCCACGAGTTGGAAGCGGATATTGAGCCGTTTCGCGGCATTCTGCTCGGGCTGTTTTTCATCGCTGTTGGCTTGGCGGTAGACCTGTCGGTTGTATGGGACAATATCGGGCTGATCCTGATGTGTGTGCCGCTGGCGTTGATTTTTAAGGCGGCGGTCTTGTATGGCCTGTGCCGCGTCTTCGGGTCCGATCACAATGACAGTGTGCGCATCGCGATGTTGCTGCCGCAAAGCGGAGAGTTTGCGTTTGTGCTTTTCTCCGCCGCCGTTGCCGCCGGTTTGTTGGGCCAGCAGGAATCGTCCTTCCTCATCGCCTGTGTCACCCTCTCGATGGCGCTGACGCCGCTTACCACACGCTTCGGCAAGGCCCTGGAGCGAACCGATCCGAGCGAGACCATGGACGAAGACTTCGCGGGAGCCGAAGGGGCCAGCGTGTTGATGGTGGGCTTCTCGCGTATGGGGCAGATCGCATCGCAGGCGCTGCTGGCCGGCGGGTGCGATGTCACTATTTTGGACAATGACCCCGAGCGCATCCGCCAAGCCGAGCGGTTTGGCTTTCGAATTTACTATGGAGACGGCACACGCAAAGACGTGTTGAGAGCGGCGGGCATCGACCACGCACAAATCGTCGCTATCAGCACCCGAGACCCTCAAACCACCGATAAGGTCGTGGAACTGATCTCAAGCGAGTATCCGCATCTGCATTTGTATGTGCGGGCCTATGACCGATCACACGCGCTGGAACTTTTGAAGCTACCAAAGGTCTGGCAAATCCGCGAAACTTTCGAATCTGCACTCGTTATGGGCGAAGCTCTGTTGCTTGGTCTTGGACAGGACGCAAAAGATGCAAAACTGATTGTCGAAGACGTGCGCAACCGCGATCAAGAACGGCTCAACCTCCAGCGGCGGGAGGGGTTGATGGCGGGCCGCGAGACCTTGCACACCAAGCCGGTACCAGAACCTTTGCTCAACCCGCGACGGGAAGGCCAAGCGTTGGACGAAAAAACGCGCTCGGTCATCGAAGAAGGCGAGACGGCCAAAGCGGATTGAACCGGTGGCCTCAAGACTTTTGAGTGGACATTTGAGCGTGGCACGAAAATAGTGCGGCCTCATCGTGTTTATGGTCAGACCGTCCTTTCTAGTGAATGCGGATTGCCTATTCACTGCATTAACAGCCAATGGGAAGCCCACCATGTCCGATCTCACCCCGTTTCATCTCGCCTTCCCGGTGCATGATCTGGAAACCGCGCGGGAGTTTTACACACGTGCTTTGGGTGCCGGCACAGGTCGGGAGAGCGATCATTGGATCGATTTTGACCTGCACGGCCATCAAATCGTTGCCCACTACAAAGAAGGCATGGAGACCGGCATTGAGACCACCAATGCGGTGGACGGCGATGATGTTCCGGTTCCGCATTTCGGTGTTGTCCTGAAGATGGACGACTGGAAGGCCATGGCCGAAAGGCTTCAAGCACGGGACGACACGCGGTGGGTGATTGAGCCGCGCATCCGCTTTGAAGGCCAGCCAGGAGAGCAAGCGACCTTCTTTTTGCTTGACCCGTCCGGCAATGCACTTGAATTCAAAGCCTTTGCCGATATGTCATCCCTGTTTGCGACTTGAGCCAACCATCACCTTTCTCAAGCACAGTATGATGCCGGTTTTTGCGTCCACGCCGAGCGAGTTCTGATGGCTGGGGCGGCTAGCAAAAAAGCGGTTTTCACCACCGGCAGCACGATGCGCCATGTGATCGTGATGACCGCCACCTCATCGATCGGGCTGGTATCCATCTTTTTGGTGGACGGGCTGAACCTGTTTTACATCGCGTTGTTGGGTCAGCAGGAACTGGCCGCTGCCATCGGCTACGCCGCGACCATCATGTTTTTTTCCATCTCGATTTGCATCGGGATATCTATTGCGGCTGCGGCTTTGGTGGGACGGGCACTGGGCGCGGGGGAAGAGGCCCGCGCTCGGGAGCTGAGCACCCTTTCGCTGATCTATCTTTTGATCATCACCACGCTGTTGGCGGCTGCAGCTTTTCCCGCCATCCGCTTTCTTCTGTCGCTCCTTGGTGCGGAGGGTGAGACGCTCGATCTTGCCGTCGACTTCATGCAGATCGTCGTACCGTCGATCCCGCTTTTGGGATTGGGCATGTGTTTTGGCGCCCTGCTGCGCGCGAAGGGTGATCCGAGGCGGGCGATGTTCGTCACCCTATCTGGTGGTGCAGCGGCGTTGGTTATTGATCCACTGTTAATCTTCGGCCTTGGGTTGGAACTCACCGGTGCGGCCATCGCGACGGTTTTGGTGCGCTGCGTGCTGGTGGTTGTGGGGTTTTGGGGCGTCCATAAAGTCCACGGCATGTTAGGGCCTGTGCGGCTTTCAACGGCGACCGAAGCCCTTCGACCGTTTTTTGCCATCGCGCTGCCTGCCGTTGCCACCCAATTGGCAACACCTGTCGGCAATGCCTATGTCACGGCCAGCATTGCCGATTTTGGCGATGACGCTGTGGCTGGATGGGCCATTGTCGGGCGGCTGTTGCCTGTGGCCTTCGGTGTTATCTTCGCGCTTTCGGGATCAGTCGGGCCCATCGTTTCGCAAAATTATGGGGCGAAACTGTTTGATCGGGTCAACAGTACGATGCGGGACGCGTTGCTGTTCACGCTCATCTACTGTCTTAGCGTTTGGGCGCTGCTGGCACTGCTGGCTCCTTATATCGTTGCACTGTTTGGCGCGTCTGGCGATGCGGCTGATATCGTCACCGTATTTTGTTTGTTCGTTGCAGGCAGTTTTTTGTTCAACGGTGCGCTGTTTGTCGCCAATGCGGCCTTTAACAATTTAGGCTTTGCGTTTTACGCCACGATTTTCAATTGGGGCCGAGCCACGCTCGGTGTTGTTCCATTTGTATGGGTCGGACAAGCTTATGGACCAAGCGGTGTATTGATCGGCTGGGGTCTGGGGGCCGTCGTCTTTGGCATTGGTGCCGCCATGGTGGCGTTCCGATTGATCGCGACACTGCCTGCGCGCGATGCGAAGGACGCTGAAAAAGACGCGGCGACAAATGAACCGCCCGCCGTGCCAGCGGCGTCCGCATCACCCTTCAGTTCCGGGAAAACCGTCTCGTTCGATTAGACCAAGCAGTCACTTCGTTCCACGTGCACACCTAAGCGACCTTGGCATCCCGTTCCAAAACGTCTGCAATTTGGCGCTTGGCCTGTTCGCGGACCGCTTCCGTGGACTCCAAGATTGAGCGGGCACCCAGAAAGTTCAACACACCAATGCCGCCAACGGGCGGGCGGATCAGAACATGTGGCGGACGTTGCTCACATTTGAGGCGGGTGGTTGCCTGCATCAAAAGCTGGCTAGCTCCGGTGAGCGCTTCAAACCGCGTGGGCAGCACCCGCCCCTTGTTGACAGGCCCACCCACAACATCGACCGCAATCACCACATCGGCACTGTCCAAAAGCAGTTCATAGGGAAGCGGGTTTTGCATCCCACCGTCCACCAACACGACGCCATCTTTGATCACGGGTTTCATCACAGCCGGAAGCGAACAGGACGCGCCGATGGCCTCGAACAAATCGCCATCCTTTAGGACGACTTCAGAATGGTTGTAGAAATCGGTCGCTACCACCTGGAGCGGAATTTCAAGATCGGAAAACTGATCGGGAACGCTGTCGGGCAGGAACGCACGAACAGCTTTCACCGCATCAACGTTGCCGAGCATTGTGCGCGGACCTTTGAGAAACTCGGTCACGCTGGTTGGGCGCATCTGCCAAAAACGGCCCACGACCTCGCGTGCATCCGTAAACACATCCAAAACGTGATCGCGCATTTGTTTGGCGTCCATGCCCGAGGCAAGGCCTGCCCCCATAATGGACCCGATGGACGTACCACTTATGCAGACCGGGCGAACACCCAAGTCTTCAAGCGCTTCAATGACGTGCAAATGCGCAAAACCCCGTGCTCCCCCACCACCCAAGGCCAAACCCACGGATTGTCTGCCGGTTGCAAGCGATTTCGGTCTAGCGAAGGTTTGAACGGAAGGGGAAGATGAAACCATGGTCTTTTGATCAATCGGTCGCGCGATACATCGCACATTCTACCGTGTGGGGCTTTCCGAAACTAGTGTGCACTATACCAGCCTAGGAGATCGACAGTGTGTCTACACAACGCACCCGCCGCCACAACGATTGATGCAGCGACGGGCATAACCATACGAGGGCGTTCGTTCAGCCTTGGGGCTTTTGGCCCACCGTCACCACGAGTGGTGGCGTGGAGAACAACTCTTTGGCGACGCGCTTGGCGTCTTCCAACGTTACCGCATTGAGGTATTCGGCACGCTTATCAATGTAATCGATCCCCAGATCAGCCGTTTGGATGGCCACAAGCACGGAGGCGATTTTTCCGGACGTATCCAAATTGGAAATCGGATAGCTGCCCACGATATAGGCCTTGGCCTGGTCAAACTCTTCTTGGGTTGGACCGTCTCGGCCCATACGGGCGATCTCTTCACGCAGCACATCAATGGTGGTCTGCGCACGATCTGCCTGAGTTGCGGAACCTCCCCCGATAAGACCGGCTGAATCGAAGGTCGCCATGTAGCTGTAGACGCCGTAGGCAAGACCGCGCTTCTCACGCACCTCTTTGAAAAAACGGGACGAAAAAGAACCGCCACCCAGCACATAGTTCACCAGATAAGCGGCGAAGAAATCCGGATCGTCGCGTTTCAAACCCGGCAAGGCCAAACGGATATTGGTCTGTGGCGTTGCAAAATCCATGTGCACGGTGCGGTTTGCATCGGCCGCTGTGAAGACGAGTTCCGGCACGTCCACTCGTTGGGACTCTTCGGGCAAGTCGCCGAAGATCTTGTCCAACACGGTTTTTAATTGGTCGGCGCTGATGGCACCCACAACACCGATCACGAGATTGTCGCGGGCAAAAATGCGCTTGCGATAATCCTCCAGATCTTCCGCCGTAATGGCCGCCAGCGTTTCTTTGGTGCCGGTGGGCGGGCGCTCATAGGGGTGATCTTTGAAGATCGTTTCCCGCCAGAGCTTAGTGACCAAGGCATTGGGATTGCTCTTGGCCGATTCGATGCGATTGCCAAGCGCGACCTTGATGCGCTCTATCGGCTCTGCATCAAAGCGTGGTTGGTTGATCATAGCCGCCATGAGTTCAAAGGAGCGGTCGGACACATCCACCACGGTGCGCAGGCTACCGCTGAAAGAATCCACACCGGAGCTGAACCGGTATTCCATGCCGTTATCGTCCAGAGCCTCTTGGAACGCCTTGCTGTCCAAGTCGCCAGCGCCCTCGTCGAGCATTGAAGTTAGCAAATTGGCCGTGCCCTCTTTGCCTTCGGCGTCCTGTGTGGACCCACCCTTGAAGGAAAAGGAGAAAGAGACCAGTGGGACAGCATAGTCTTCCACCAGAAGCGCTTTGACGCCTTTAGAACTCGTGACGGTTTGGATATCGACCGCATGGGCCGGGCTGGCCACAACAAGCGTCGCCGCCGAGAGCGCGAGGACGACCGCTGGCAGGGTGATAGATTTCAGCAAAGCTTTCATGGATCAGCCCTCCTTCTTCGTGGCTTGGGTGGCCAAATTGGCGTCTTCCTTGGGTCCGGGCTTGAGGTAGCCGGTCACAGAGCGACGCAACTTAAGATACTGCCGTGCAACGCGGTTCACGTCTTCGACCGTCACCGCACGAATGGTGTCCGGCCAAGCCTCAACCTCTGCAATCGTAGAACCCAAGGTAAGAGATGCGCCGTAAATGCGGGCCAGCGTGGACTGGCTGTCCCGAGAAAAAATGGCCGACCGGACAAGACGGTTTTGCGCCCGCTTCACCTCGGCTTCCGTCACGCCATCAGCCAACAGTTTGGTGATTTCCGCATCGGTGGCCGCTTCAACCGCTTCCAGTGTCTGGCCAGGGCGCGGCGAGGCGTAAAAGCTGAACTCCGTCTTATCGAGGGCACCCCCCTGATACCAAGCGCCGGCGGAGGCTGCGAGTTTTTGGTCGATCACCAAGGAACGATAAATCCGGCCGGTTGAGCCGCCGCCTACGATCTCGCTGAGTACATCAAGTGCGGCCCCCTCACCCGATTCTCCTGAATAGTAAGACGGTGCAAGATATGCACGCTGGAATGATGGTGTGCGCACGCGGTGATCCGCCATGTTAATACGGCGGGCGGCACGTGGCTCCGGCTCACTTGGACGGACCCGTTTTCCCGGCTCCGCACGACGTTCGACCTTGCCATAGGTTTCTTTCGCCAGCTTCAAAACGGCTTGCGCCTCCACATCCCCTGCGACCACCAGCACTGCATTGTTGGGCGTGTAGAACTTGTCGTAGAAGCGGATCGCATCATCCTTGGTGAGCGAGTTCATCTCGTGCGCCCAGCCGATGATGGGGATACCGTAGCGATGATTCTGGTACATTGCGGAGTTCATGGCCTCGCGCAGAAGCGAAGCCGGATTGTTTTCCACGCGCGAATTGCGTTCTTCGTTGACCACATCGCGCTCAGGCAGAATTTTTTCTTGGGTCAGCACCAGATTTTCCATCCGATCCGCCTCCAGCCGCATCATCTCCGGCAAGGCC
>JBCBYZ010000140.1:0-8455 GCA_039815595.1 Pseudomonadota bacterium
CGGGCGATCAGAAGCTTCTTCTTACCGCGTGATGCCTTGGGAAGCGTGCGGCGGATCAGCGATGTCATATGTGCGTTGCGCCTGCCGCCCGTCCGACCGCCCATGACAACCGCGACGATGGAGCGACCGCCGGTGCGAACCGAGGAGACAAGGTTGAAACCGGAGGCACGGGTGTAGCCCGTCTTAATGCCGTCGACACCGCGCACACGGCCCAACAGCCGGTTGTGGTTGCCGTAGCGGGCTTTGCCGAGTTTGAACAAACGCGTTTTGAAATATTTGAAGCGGCGCGGAAAATGCTCACGCAGTGCAATGCCGAGTTTGGCCATGTCCCGTGCTGTTGTCGTCTGACCGCGTTGGGTTAGGCCACTGGCATTCTTGAAGGTGGTGCGTTTCATGCCCAGTTGCCGCGCCTTGCGCGTCATACGACGTGCAAAGGCCGCCTCTGAACCTGACAGTTTATCGCCAACTGCGGTGGCCACGTCGTTTGCCGACTTGGTCACCAGTGCAAGAACAGCCTGTTCCACAGAAATGGATCGTCCAACGCGCAGGCCAATTTTGGATGGAGGGCGGCGGGCACCGGCTTTTGTCATGACCACGCGATCAGACTTTTTGATGCGACCGGATTTCAAATCCTCAAACATCAAGTAGAGCGTCATCATCTTTGTGAGGGAGGCGGGATAGCGTTGCTTGTCAGCATTGCGCGCAAACAGCGTCTTGCCGGTTTTGGCGTCGATAACAAAAGCCGCGTAGCGCGGATTGGAAGCGATGGCTTTGGCCGCCTTGGCGCGCTTATAGTTTTTGCGCTTTTTCGCGTCAGCGCTGTCCATCGCAACCACTTGGGCAGCGGACACGAGCATGAAGCACAAAAACACACTTATGCTGCCCCGAAGCCAGCGGGACGCAGTCGATCCGATAACGGTACGCACGACAATTCCTACTCAATTGGCTCGGCAAACACACGCCAAACCGAAATTACAAGCACCGCACAAACGCAGTGCAGCAGAGGTGGACGCTATGCCGTCATGGTTTCCAAACGCTTAAGTGGATTGCGAAAAGTTTGTAATATTTGATCACGTTTGACGCCCATGTTTGACACTATGGCCTGCCCGGATGCCCCGCAGCGGGCGGTGCCTGCAGTTAAGAGCCTTATCTTTTTTTTGGTCCCGATGCGGCGTTTTGAACCGTGCGATCACCTAACCCATAATTGTCACGATCCTGCGGTTGAGTTCGTAGGCTTTGGGGGCTTAAACTTCGCTTTCAAAAGCCTATATGCCCAGCTTGAAAAGGCGTCGGCTAACATGGCCCAGCCGCGCGGATGGACCAAGAATTGCGATCTGGTGAACGAATGCATGCAATGCCCACACTGCTGACACTGTCGGCGACGTCCCATTTGCTGACCGAACTTGATGATGTTCAGGGAGTGGGTGCTTGGTTCGCCAGTGCTGACGACGGGGCGGGTGATGGGGACGACGCTATTGGCAACGACGGCGACGGCAACGACACCAGCGTTATCACCAAGGTTAAGCCCAAGCTTAAGAAGCCGAGCCTTTACAGGGTTCTTTTGTTGAACGACGATTTCACTCCCATGGAGTTCGTCGTTGAAGTTCTCGCTCGCTTTTTCCAGATGAACCTCGAACAAGCCACACACGTAATGTTGCATGTGCATCAAAACGGCGTTGGCGAGTGTGGGGTCTATACCTACGAAGTGGCCGAGACAAAGGTCACACAGGTGATGGACCACGCGCGAAAAAATCAACATCCTCTCCAATGCGTCATGGAGAAGAAGTGACACGGTAGACGTTTTTTCGGGTTAGCTATCCCGCTGACCCAACAAAATGGAGCATTCCTTGCCCAGTTTTACAGACAGTCTTGAGCGCGCTCTGCACCGGGCGCTGACATTTGCAAACGAGCGCAGTCAAGAATATGCGACGCTCGAACACCTGCTTCTGGCACTGGTGGAAGACGAGGACGCGCTCGCCGTATTGAAAGCGTGTTCAGTGTCCACCGAGAAGCTGGAACAGGCCTTGATCGATTACATCGATGATGAGTTGGCCAATCTCGTAACCGATGGGTTGGAGGACTCCAAGCCGACCGCCGGTTTCCAGCGGGTGATTCAGCGTGCCGTCATTCACGTGCAATCCTCCGGTCGCGAGCAGGTCACCGGAGCAAATGTGCTTGTTGCTATTTTTGCCGAACGGGAAAGCCACGCCGCGTTCTTCCTGCAGGAGCAGGATATGACCCGCTATGATGCGGTCAATTTTATCTCGCATGGAATTGCCAAACGTCCCGGTTCCTCTGAAAGCCGTCCTGTTGAAGGCGTCAACCAGGACATGGGGCCTGACGGCGAGGGCGGTGACGGTCAAAAGACCGATGCTCTGGCCGCATACTGTGTCGATCTGAACCAGAAAGCGCGCGACGGCAAAGTTGACCCCCTCATTGGTCGTACGGAGGAAGTGAACCGCACGATCCAGGTGCTGTGCCGCCGCTCCAAAAACAACCCGCTTTATGTCGGTGATCCCGGGGTGGGCAAGACCGCCATTGCCGAAGGCTTGGCCAAGCGCATCGTCGATAAAGATGTGCCGGAAGTGTTGTTGGACGCTACTATCTATTCCCTTGATATGGGCACTTTGCTGGCCGGTACGCGGTACCGCGGCGACTTTGAAGAGCGCTTAAAGCAGGTTGTGAAGGAAATCGAGGAAACGCCTGGCGCTATTATGTTTATCGACGAGATCCATACCGTCATTGGTGCGGGTGCAACGTCGGGCGGTGCCATGGATGCGTCCAATCTGTTGAAGCCTGCTCTGTCCGGTGGTGCGATCCGCTGCATCGGCTCCACGACGTATAAAGAATATCGCCAGTTCTTCGAAAAGGACCGCGCATTGGTGCGTCGGTTCCAGAAGATCGACGTCAATGAACCATCGGTGACAGATGCAATCGACATCATGCGTGGTTTGAAGCCGTATTTCGAAGACTTCCACAAAGTGAAATACGCCGACGATGCCATCGTGTCGGCTGTTGAATTGTCGTCACGCTATATTACCGATCGCAAATTGCCTGACAAAGCGATTGACGTGATTGATGAGACCGGGGCGAGCCAGATGTTGCTCTCCGCCGAAAAACGCAAGAAAACCATCACGGTCAGTGACATCGAAAACACAATTGCGACGATGGCGCGCATTCCGCCCAAGTCTGTGTCGAAGGATGATGCTGAGGTTCTCAAAAACCTCAATGATCAGCTTAAGCGCATGGTCTACGGCCAGGACAAAGCAATCGATGCCTTGTCTTCCGCCATCAAACTGGCCCGGGCCGGCCTGCGGGAAGCCAACAAGCCGATCGGTTCATACCTGTTCTCCGGCCCGACCGGTGTGGGTAAAACGGAAGTCGTGAAACAATTGGCGGACACGTTGGGCGTCGAACTTCTGCGCTTCGATATGTCCGAGTACATGGAGCGGCACACCGTGTCGCGTCTTATCGGTGCGCCGCCCGGCTATGTTGGGTTCGATCAAGGCGGGTTGCTGACAGACGGTGTCGATCAGCATCCTCATTGCGTTTTGCTGCTGGATGAGATCGAGAAAGCGCATCCGGACCTGTTCAACATCTTGTTGCAGGTGATGGATAACGGCCAACTGACCGATCACAACGGCAAGAAAATCGATTTCCGCAATGTCATCTTCGTCATGACCACCAATGCGGGCGCCGCGGAAGCTGCAAAGGCCGCCATCGGCTTCGGTTCAAGCAAACGCACCGGAGACGACATGGAAGCCATCAACCGTCTCTTTGCTCCGGAATTCCGGAACCGGTTGGATGCGATCATCCCGTTTGAGGGCTTGAAGCCCGCTGTTGTCCACAAGGTGGTCGAGAAGTTCGTGATGCAGCTGGAAGCACAGCTTTCAGAGCGTGGTGTAACATTCGATCTGACGCCGGATGCGGTTAAGTGGATTGCCAAGAAGGGCTATGACGACCGTATGGGCGCCCGCCCGTTGGGTCGGGTGATCCAGGAGTACGTCAAGAAGCCGCTCGCGGATGAAGTACTGTTCGGCAAGTTGCAAAAAGGTGGCACGGTCAAAGTCAGTGTCCAGACGGTGGACGGCGAAGAATCGCTGAAACTTGAGGCCATTGAAGACAAACCCGTGAAGCCAAAGAAGGAGCCGGTGGCGCGCAAAAAGGCAGCTGCGAAAAAACTGGCTGTCAAAAAAGCGGCGGCCAAACCTGCTGCCAAGACCACCAAGAAGACCCCACCCAAACGGTCTGGCGGGACAGCTGTGCCGAAAGTGCCTCTTAAGGGCTAACACTTGGCGTATAACTGAATTGGAAAGGGCGGCTCCTAGGGTCGCCCTTTTTTGTTTGTTGCCTGACCGACGGACGTAACGGGGTGAAAGAAAGGGTGATCGTGTGCCGTCAAATCGCCCTTTTTGAACCATTGGGAGGCCGCAAACCGACGTGAACACTTGGGTTCTCTCAACAGTTCTTGGAGTTTCTCATGACCATTGCAATGACCGATCCAACCGCCAAATCGTCCGCAGCCCATGTAAGTCATACCGTTGGCACGCAGGCTGCCGGCAGCATCGCCCAGTTGAAACAGATCCGTGCCGAGGCCATTGCCCGTTTGCGCAACAGTCATGATTTCAAATTGGCCGGTCGTTTGGGCGCTTTGATTGTGGAGTTGGGGGATACGCTGGACGACACCAGCGAGCTTGCGGCGCTTGAAGACGCGAAGATACCGCGCGATCCTGTGATGCCGTTTGCCAGCAAACCGAACCCGTTTGCTCCAAAGCCCGTTGCGCCGGTCACACCTTTGGTGGGAACATCTACCGGCGGTGCCAGCAAGACCGACGAAACCGAAGAGACCGAAATTCTCGATGAGTTGGTCGCTGAGATTAAGAACGATATGGCCGATCTTGACCGCACCAGTTTGGGCGCAAGCGCAGTGCCTGAGCCGAAAACGGCCACTACAGTCAAGCCGTTTATGGGTCGTGCTTCCGATAATGCCTCCGACGCTGGCGCTTCCAAAATGACTGGCTAAACCTGTTTGCCCGGGTGGGTTACACGCTCGCCCGGTCAAAACCTACTTGGTTGCTTTTCTTCGATTCATATATCCAGATCAGCTTCGCGCGCAGGCGCTTGATTTAAGCCCGTGAGCGGCCCAAACAACTGATGTTCAAATTCAGGGTTTTGGGTGTGGCGAAGCCGTTGCAGCAGCGTGAAAAGGCCGGTTCATCGGCCCCAGAGACAGATCCAGCCTCGCTATTGCCTTCGACCGGTGCTCCGTTGCCCCGCTTCGGCCCAGTCTATGATTGGGCGTGGTTTCCGCGCGGGGCACGTAATTTGTTTTCCCTTCCGTCGTTAATCCTTTGCTCCGCATTTATCGGCTTTGGCGGCATTGTGCGTGAGGTTGGCATTCCGCCTTGGCAGGTCATCTTCATGGTGCCTGCGATCTGGGCCTTGCCGTCGCATCTGGTGTTAGTGGCGGGCATTGCAGCTGGAGCATCTTTTCTCACCATTGCCCCAGCCGTCGCATTGGCTGCCATGCGCATGATGCCCATGACCATGGCGCTCGTACCGGAGATCCGTGTGGCGGGCACCAAACGCTGGCATTTGCTGCTGGTCTCCAATCTGGTCGCCATAACAGCCTGGGTACACACGTTGCAGAAGGCACAGGAAATACCGCCGCGCGGTCGCTTGCCATATTTTACAGGTTTTGCGCTCGCCAATATGTTGGCAGTCACCACAACAGCCGCGGTCGTCTATTCGGTGGCGGCGGTGTTCCCGCCCATCTTGATGGCTGGCTTGTACTTTCTAACCCCGCTCTATTTTGCCTCCACCATTTGGAACACGGCCCGCTTCAAGGCGGAGCATCTCGCGCTCGCATTTGGATTTTGTTTTGGGCCGTTGGTGGCGTTAGTTCTGCCACAAGCCAATATTCTTTTGGGCGGCTTGCTTGGAGGTGTGTTCGCGTTTCTGGCGCATCTGACGGTGTTGAAGCGGCAGCGCGTGACATGATCACTTATTCCAGTTTTGATCACTCTGTTTGGCCCTTCCTCTTTATTCTTATCGCCGGGGTGTTGCCCACGGCTGTTTGGCGTTGGGCTGGCGTGTTCCTCGTGGGCAATATGGACGAGCACTCCCAAGCCATGGTGCTTGTGCGTTGTATCGCAACTGCGCTTGTGGCGGCGGTGATCGCGCAATTTGTTTTTGCACCCACGGGAGCTTTGGCGCAGGTTCCCTTGTGGTTGAGAGCGGCTGCCGCGCTTATCGCCTTTGCAGCCTTTTTGATTGCTGGGCGACGGTTGCTTGTTCCCATACTGGTGGGAGAAGCCATCTTGATTGCGGGCATTTTGTATCTGGAGGTGTTTCCTTCAACACTGCTTTAACGGCTCTGCGCTATCCTCTCTCGTGTATTGCCAGACTTAGATTCTGGTTGCAGCGGCGGGTGAACCATGTCTGTAGATGCGTATATAGGTCCCGCAGGGCGGGGGCGCTTTTTCAATTCGGTTGAGATGGTCGTGCTCCGGCTGGTGGCGGGGCTGTTTGTCCTCAACGCCGGTTTGATGCTGTTTCGCGGCGGTGCAATCGATGGGGCTGCCTATGGCGTATTGTTCTTGCTTGCACTGCTGTTGGGCAGCATTGGACAGTACTACCGCCACTCTGGGCGCGGAGAGGCTATTGGTGATGCTCTGACATGCGCCGCGCTTATGATCCTGTTTTCCAACAGCATCATTGTGTTCAACTATCTGCTCTTGCCGATCGAACGACCGGTTATCGATCCGATATTGATGGTGGCTGATTCATGGCTTGGCTATTCTTGGCCCGCTGCGGTTCAATTTGGGGCCGATCATCCGTGGTTCAATCTCACAGTTAAATACGCCTACATGACCACGATGCCGCAAATCACGGTTCTGGTGGTCCTTCTGGGCCTCACCGGGCGGCGGGTTTGGTTGCATCGTTTGCTGGTTTCAATCAGCGTTACGTCCGTATTTTTGATTTGCTTTTGGGCCTTGTTTCCAAGCCACGGGCCGTCCGCGTTCTACACATTGTCTCAAGACTTGATCCGTGCCGTCCAACCCATTGTTGGCCCGCACTACGGTGAGACCTTGAAAACAATGATGGCAGAAGGGCCAAAGGTTGTCAGACCGTCAGACGTTGAGGGGCTGATTGCGTTTCCGTCCTACCACACCACCTTGGCCTTCATCTGTGCGTGGTGCGCATTCGGGTTCCGGCCCTTATTTCCCGCCTTCTTGGTGCTCAACGCGCTTATTCTGCCTGGCACTTTGATCCATGGGGGGCACCATCTGGTGGACTTGCCAGCCGGCTTCTTGCTGTTTTTGATCGGCGCTTTGATCGCCAACCGGGTGGTCTCTGACTTACCTCAGGAAATGTCAGCCAAAGCGTGAGCCTATTCAGCTAAAGCTGTGCGTAGCTTTTCAGCATGCACTTTGAGAACGTCCTGATCTTCCATCTGGCCGGTGTGGGGTCGTAGCGGCTCGCCTGCCTGTCGCGGAATGACGTGAACATGCAAGTGGAACACCACTTGCCCGCCCGCCGCTTCGTTGAACTGTTGGATCGTGACACCATCCGCCCCAAATGCCTGTTTTGCCGCTCTAGCCACTTTGCGGGTGGTGGTAGCGACGGCTGTCAGCGATGCCTCTTCAACATCAAAAATGTTGCGGGCAGGGGCTTTCGGCAAAACAAGGCAATGGCCCGCCGCGCGGGGCATGATGTCCATCATCACGAATGTATGTTCATCTTCGTAGACCGTATGGCACGGCATCTCTCCACGCAAAATTTTGGCGAAGATGTTGTCTGGGTCGTAAACGGCGTCGGTCATTGTGCAAGCTTTGGGCTGGTTGGTTGTGTGAGCGTTTGGAGACTGTTTCCAGTGCCGCGGATTGCGTCAAGCGCATTCATAAAGCAGCGCTGAGTGGAGAGCCAACTAGCCCTCTTTTTTGAACGGTCCGTGACGGGCGATGGCCTCGTTTTCACGTTGTACCGCAATCCGTTCCCGCTCCAGGTAATCGTCCACCGCACGGCGAAAATCTGGATGGGTGATGTGGTGTGCGGATTTTGTGACTTGCGGCATGTATCCACGGGCCAGTTTGTGGCCGCCTTGTGCACCCGCTTCTACGCGGGCCAGACCCTTTGAAATTGCAAAGTCGATGGCCTGATAATAGCAAACCTCGAAGTGCAGGAAGGGATGATCTTCCACACAGCCCCAATGGCGCCCGAACAGCGTGCGCGACCCGATAAAGTTGATCGCGCCAGCCACATAGCGTCCCTCGCGTTTGGCCATGATCAGCAAAATATCATCTGCCATTGTTTCGCCGATTAGCGAGTAAAACCTGCGTGTAAGATAGGGCTGTCCCCACTTGCGCGAGCCGGTATCCATGTAGAACCGGAAGAACGTATCCCACACGTCTTCGGTCAAATCGCTGCCTGTTAGCCACTCGATCTCAATCCC